>NZ_DLIY01000020.1:211318-220681 GCF_002483985.1 Dysgonomonas sp. UBA7630 | reverse complement strand
GAGATAAAAGGCGACTGCTAGCTTTTGCTTCCATTATATAGTTATTTCTAATAGTTTAGATCTAAAACAGCACAAATATAATAAACTAACAGAGCATACGCGCAAAAGTCAATTTATTTTATGAAGAGTTCCAAACTTTTCTTTTTTGTATTTTTTTCCCTTTGGACATAGAGGAAAATCTTTTATCGAGATCCGCGATTAACATTCAGTATGACAAATAAATTAAAAGTATACCGAAAGAAAGCAATTTTATATACCTTTGAATAATCATCCTGATTTGGTTTACTTAAAATCATTCAATAATTTATTAACCTAAGCCCAATTCCGAATGAAATTTATTGACAAAGCACTATTAATTATACTCTTCATTTTCATTATATGCTCACACAGTAAGGCACAATCTGTTGCGCCTATAGAACTGAAGGTCATGAGTTTTAACATCTGGCACGGAGGAGGCTCTTCCATTGGTGCAACAGGCAAAGTTTTTGTTGAAAGTCAAGCCGATATAATTGGTATTCAGGAATCAACACACAAAGGGAAAAATACAGCGGTTCATTTGGCTGATAGCCTGGGGTGGCATTCGTACGTTTTCGAAGGGCGAACCATCATTACAAAATATCCGATTGTAGATACCTCGGCAAACAATCACGGAGTAAAAATAAAGATCAATAAAGACCATTTTGTTTGGATGTTCAATGTTCATCTGATGTATTGCCCTTACGAGCCTTACCAACTGAATGGCATAGAGTATTGTGGCGGCCCTATACTCCACTCTGCAGAAGAAGCTATAGCCTCCGCTATCAAATCGAGAGGAAATACTGTAGACTCAAATATTGCCGATATAATAGAAGTTCGGAAAGAGGGTTACCCGATATTTCTCACAGGCGATTTCAACGAGCCCTCTTATCTCGACTGGACAACAAAAGCGGCTGATGCAGGACTATGCAAAACAGCAGTAGAGTGGCCTTCTACAAAGGCATTTTCAGAAAAGGGCGACATGAAAGATTCGTATCGAACATTCTATCCCGATGAAGTGAGAAAGCCGGGACACACCTGGACTACACTGCCTGAAACTACTGCATATAAAGAAGTTCTCGACCGTATCGATTTTGTCCTTTTCTCGGGTGAAAAAATAGAGTTGAAAAATTCTCAGATTGTAGGAGAAGAAAGCCCTCTGAGTGATATCCGATTTAAAAATTATCCTTCAGATCATAGAGCAGTTTTAAGCACTTTTGTACTTAAGTAAGTTGGGCGGGTNNCTTACAGGTGATATGCCCATCATCTTTTTAAAAAGGCGAGAATAGTAATATTATGATCAAAAACCTTTAAACAACTATTATATGACTTCTCGTAGAAATTTTATTAAAAAATCAGCCATAGCCGCTGCAGGTTTATACATTTTCCCATCAAATGTTATCAGCGGATTGGGACATAAAGCCCCTAGTGACAAACTAAATATAGTGGGTGTAGGCGTAGGTGGAAAAGGACATCCTAACCTTGTAGGAATGAATACTGAAAATATAATAGGTCTTTGCGATGTAGACTGGGCTTATTCTAAAAACTGCTTCAATGACTTTCCGAAAGCAAAGCGTTACAAAGACTGGCGGAAGATGTTTGATGAAATAGGTAAAGAGATTGATGGTGTAATGATATCTACCCCCGACCATACACATGCCATCATAGCAGCAACGGCATTAACGATGAACAAACACGTTTACTGCCAGAAGCCATTAACTCACTCAATATACGAAAGCCGTCTGCTAACTCGCTTGGCTGCCAAATATAAGGTAGCTACTCAAATGGGAAATCAGGGAAATTCAGGCGATGGAGTACGTCAGATCTGCGAATGGATATGGAATGGAGAAATCGGCGAAGTCCGTGAAGTGCATGCCTGGACAGACAGACCGATATGGCCGCAAGGCTTACAGCGTCCGAAAGAAATAGTAAAAGTACCTTCAACTTTGGACTGGGACAACTTTATAGGGCCTGCTCCTTTCCGCCCTTACAACCCCGTGTATACTCCTTGGAATTGGCGTGGCTGGTGGGATTTCGGCACGGGAGCTTTTGGCGATATGGCTTGTCATGTGCTCGACCCTATCTACCAAGCGCTAAAACTCGGTTATCCGACCAAGATACAAGGCAGCTCTTCCCTTATCAATACCGAATCTCCGCCTCAGAGCGAACAGGTAGAATTTACATTCCCATCACGAGACAATATGCCTAAAGTAGCAATGCCCGAAGTAAAGGTGTATTGGTATGATGGCGGGCTTTTCCCTCATCGTCCCGATCTGCTCCCCGATGGAACCGATCTTATGAGAGATGGGCTTGGCGGCTGTTTATTCGTAGGCTCGAAAGATACGCTGCTAACTGATTGTGGTGGTTTTAATCCTCGCTTGCTATCGGGACGTACACCGAATGTTCCTCAAACCCTTCGACGTGTTCCGGGTGCTACAGGATATTCTGACTGATATCATGAGCAGGATTGGATCAGGGCTTGTAAAGAATCTGCAGACAGTAGGGTTGAAACATCGAGCAACTTCGGATATGCCGGGCCATTCAACGAAATGGTCTTACTTGGTGTTCTTGCCATACGCTTACAAAGCCTGAATAAAATTTTGAAATGGGATGGAGAGAAAATGAAGTTTACAAATATAGGTGCAAACGAAGAATTAAAAATTGTATCAAAAGATAGCTTCCGTGTAGAAGACGGGCATCCACACTTTGAAAGAGAATATATAACATCAAATGCGCAAGCCACCGCTGCTGAATACATAAAGCATACATATAGAGATGGATGGGCTTTGCCTGCGATGCCTTAAACTTAGATATCAAGAGTATACCAAGGATGATTTAATTCGATAATATTCATATCTTTGGTATACTTTTATATTCTTTCGTACAGGAATATTATACGTACGAATCGAGAAACGCCCAAATTATAACTACTTATTTTTAATACGGAACAACATGAAAAATTTAAAGCTTTTATTATTACTCTTCTCATTATGTTTTATCGGATGTAAAGAAAGGGCAAAACAACCCGAATGGAAAATGGGTATTCAGACATATACATTCCACAAATTCACGCTGATGGAGACACTTGACAAAACAAAAGATCTGGGTATCCACTATGCCGAAGCATTCTTCTCTCAGGCTTTAGGAAAGAATTTTCCTGATACGGCCTATCTGAACTTTGATTTGTCGGAAGAAGCAAAAGCACAGCTGAAAAAGGAATTTAAAGACCGGGATATTACCTTATATGCCTTCGGAGTAGCATCGTATGATACGAATGAAGAATGGGAACGGTTCTTCAGTTTCTCGAAAGACATGGGAGTACATACCGTGACATGTGAACCAAAATTGGAACAACTTGACTTTGTTGAACAACTTGCACTCAAATACAATATCGAAGTAGCCATACATAACCACCCCGAGCCTTCTGTCTATGCAAATCCGGATGTACTTGTAAAAGCCCTCGAAGGACGAAATAAGATAATGGGCGTATGCGCCGATATCGGACACTGGAAAAGGACAGGAAATGATCCTATAGAGGCTCTTAAGAAGCTTGATGGCCGAATAAAGGTTGTACACATGAAAGACCTGAACGAAGCAATGGAGGATACAACATGGGGAACAGGAGTATTGCAAGTAAAAGAAGTAATCAATGAACTGAAAAGACAAAACTTCAACGGGCTTATTTCTACGGAATACGAAAGTTTTGGGGATTCTCAAATAGATGATATCAAGAAAAGTCTTGAATACTTTATACTGAACTCAAAATAGTAGTGACAACGCAAAAGAAACAGTAAGGGTAAAAATAAGAAAAGAGCTGCNNGCAGCTCTTTTCTTATTTTTGTAGTTGTCTCACAAGGATTCGAACCTTGAACGACTGAACCAAAATCAGTTGTGTTACCATTACACCATGAGACAATACCATTTGCTTCAAAAGCAGTGCAAAAGTAGAAGTTTTTTATTAATAAACAAAGCTTTTCGATATGTTTTTGTTGAATTTCTTATAAAAGAAGACTAGTCTCACTGGATTATTGACACAACAACATCCCTAATCATTTCATAGCCAACAAAAAAGAGGCTGCAATGAAATTACAGCCTCTTGCTAAAATATTTTGAATATTTTATCTTCCTTGTTCCAGTCTTAATGTAACTGTAGGTTGGTCGCAAACTTCTGATGGTCCGAAGAACTGGATTGGTCCCGGATATACAAACTCTGTTCCAACAGCCCACTCTTCACGATGTGCAGCAAAATATTGGAATGGTGCTCCATCAAGTTTCACTAAAGCTTTCTGGATTACAGGTTTCATTTCGCCATGACGACGCTCCATGTTCATCATCATTGTTACAGGCACACCTCCGGCAATCCATTCGCTAGCAGGCGCTGTTGTGTTGCGCACAGAAGACATATAACCGGTCTTACCTGCAGCGATAAGAGCAGCAGCAGTGTATCCTAACGAATAACAATAATCTGAATCGTAGTTTGACGGAGTTGCACAACGTCCTTCGTAACCGAAGAAGTGCTCCTGAGCAGCAAACTTACCTTTATATTTACCGGCAGCTTTCATTTCAGCCAGCTTATTACCTACCATTTCAGCTAGTAGCTTTTCTGTTTCGATAAGAGAAACCTGTACGTTTCCGTGAGGGTCACGATCTAAAGTCAACTGACGAGCTACACCCGAAGGCAAGCTTGCGAATATTTTCGCATTTTCGGCAGACAGGTTCTTTTGGATATATGCAAGCTGGTCATCTTTAGGTACAGCATTGAATTCACGTTGGTGATGTGCCAAGAAGTCATTCAATTCTGAAATAAGACCTTTCATTGCAGGAATAAATTCGATAAGGCCTTCAGGAATCAATACTGTTCCGAAGTTATTACCATTTTCTGCACGTTTAGCTACAACATTTGCTATATCTGTAACGATATCATCCAAAGACAATTTTTGAGCTTCTACCTCTTCTGAGATAATACATACGTTTGGTTGTACCTGAAGAGCACATTCCAATGCGATATGAGAAGCAGAACGTCCCATTAGTTTGATAAAGTGCCAGTATTTGCGAGCAGAGTTACAGTCGCGTTGTATATTACCGATAACTTCAGCATATACTTTACATGCTGTGTCGAAACCGAATGAAGTTTCTATCATTTCGTTTTTCAAGTCACCGTCAATAGTTTTCGGACAACCGATTACCTGAACACCTGCATTGATTTCTTTATAGTATTCAGCAAGCACACAAGCATTTGTATTCGAGTCGTCACCACCGATAATAACAAGAGCCTTTATATCTAGTTTTTTCAATATTTCAAGACCTTTGTCAAATTGCTCTTTGCTTTCGAGCTTTGTACGACCAGAACCGATAATATCAAAACCTCCTGTATTACGATATTCATCGATAATGTCGGCTGTAAGTTCTTTATAATCGTGATCAACTAAACCGCCCGGGCCCATTAGGAATCCGAAAAGACGACTGCTGACATTCATATTTTTTATACCATCAAAAAGACCGGCGATAACGTTATGACCACCAGGAGCTTGTCCTCCAGAAAGTATAACTCCTACATTGATAGCAGGTAAGCTTACCTTTTCTGAAGTTTCTACAAACTTGATAGTCGGCATCCCATATGTATTAGGGAATAACTTTTTCACCTCTTCCTGATCTGCTACGGATTGAGTAGCTGCTCCTTCCTCAACTTTTACAGAGCCATACAATGCTTTTGGCATTTTAGGGTTATAAGCAGCTCTTGCAATTTGTAACGCACTTTTTTTCATTTGTTTTTATTGATTATATATAGTTTAATATTCTCATTTTTAAGGCACGCAAATTTCGTCATTTTTTTTGATATATGAAAGAGATTAATTCTCATCAAGGAGGATTTTTACTAACCTCTTCTTATATTTTTACTTATTTTAAATTTTTGATATTTTTTGATGACTTTTTATTACTCTTTTCTACCTTAAAAGTTATTTCATTCGCATGCATATTATTTAGAGGTACCACGACTTTCATTTTGAAAGCACAAACAAAAAAAAAACAGACAACACGAATAGATAATATCACATTTAACCATATTTAACTATATATTTGTAACTTTTTGTCACTGAACACGTCTTATATATAAAGAAACAAAAGTATCTTTGTATAACTAAATAAATAAAGCCATGAACCTAAAAAAATTATTATTATTCGCAGTTCTACTTTTATCATTGAGCATATATGCTAATGATCCGGAAACAGTGATGTTCAGCAATATAGAAACAACTGAAACAGGTTGCGTAAAGGAATTCTTGTTATGTGACAAAAACACCAACGCCCCTTTAACCAAGACGGTTTATAACTATGATGCTACCGGACGTATGCAAGAAAAAGCGACTTACGAATGGGATGGAGCAAAAGGATGGATCGGTGTTCAAAAATATGAATATAGCTACGATAAAAACAATCAGCCAACAGCTCCTACCCTATACAAATGGGACAATAAATCTAGCAACTGGTCAAAAAAATAAAACTCTCCAATAGTCGGAAAAGTGGAAGCCTTGCATAAAATGATGCGAGGCTTTTTTTATTACTTTTCATTTGCTACCTTAACGTAAAAAGATAAAAGTATAAACTTAAAAAAATGACCATAAACGATGTTTTCTCATCTGATGCATCATCATATTTCTGAATAAAAAATGACCTTTTAAAAACTTTTTTGCCTGTTCTATGTTTAAATACTAAAATATAACAGGAGAATGTGACGGTAAGAAAATGAGGAAAACCATTGAAGATTGTACAATCCTAAATTATTAGTACAAAGCCCACAAGACTCAATCGAAGTCTTGGTACAGTAAAAAAGGAGTCGAATAGAGTATTAAAAAAGAGAGAGATCATAAATATGGTCTCTTTTCGTTCATATTAATAATGAATAAATACAACAATACTCTGAATGATATGCTTTTAGAATCAACCATTTAAACAAAATTACCAAATCTCATAACAAAACAATATGGCTCTTGACTTTATTCTTATTACAATCGGAACAGTCCTTGTCATCATCGGGATTATCGGGTGTATTTTACCCGCTTTACCGGGAGTTCCGCTAAATTACATCGCAATTGTTTTGCTACAATTTACCTCCAAAACCAATTTCTCCACAGAATTTCTTGTTGCTTGGGGTATAATTATCATAATCGTTCAACTATTAGATTATTACATTCCTATTTGGGGCACGAAGAAACTGGGCGGAGGGACGTATGGTGTATGGGGAAGTGCTATAGGAATGGTGCTAGGTCTTTTCATCTTTCCTCCCTGGGGTTTTATTATCCTCCCTTTTGTCTGCGCAGTAATAGGNNCATATTGGATAATAAAGAGTTTAGTGTCGCACTGAAGGCGGGCTTTGGCGCCTTTATTGGCTTCTTAGCCGGAATCATAATGAAACTAGTTGTTGCAATTATCCTGTCTTTCTTTTTCTTTAGAGAAGTTGTCAGGTACTTTATCAACAACTAGATATACAATTCAGGTTATAGCTATACTGTCCTACAACTGACACGTTTATCATCCATAATTATTCACGAACCAAATAAACAGAGCCAATAATATAAGACCCGCTGTAATAGCCAAAGCTATTTTAGCAACACTATATGGTCTATCGCCTGTTACACGTCCCGTACGTGCATTCACAAAGAAATGATATAGCTTGTTATTATATGCATAAGACGACATATACACAGGTAACAATATCAACTTGAACTTCACATCGCTAAAGGACATCCTTTTAGAATGTACACGTTGCCTATCACCTCCGATATCTTGACAAATAGCATAGTCAATATCCGACTCCATCTTACTTTTGGCAGCAGCATATCCGGTTTGCATATTTATATTATACTTCTCTGTAATAAAGCCACTAAGAAAGCGATTATCAGCCTCTACCATGTTCATCATATCCCAATTGCTGATCTCAGTCATCACTTGTGTTGTGATAATCTTGGATGCAGGAATCATAACATCGTCGAAGAACAAAGATATATGTCCGCTAACATCACTCCAACGTGTGCGTGTCTCGGTACGACGATTTTTACCGACTCCTACCGTGGTGGTATAATCATCTCCTCGTTCGCCAGTATAATCCGTCTCGGTCTGAGCATCGTAAGTCCAACAAGGAATATAAACACCCTGTTGCCTACGATCGTACAAAGCCCTCGACTTTAATTTATTTGGAGCAAACCATCGTCTGGATATCCAAACAGACATATAGCTCCCGATCTCATTATCAGAAATCTTGAATGGCAACAAGTACGATGGCTGAACAAGGCGTTCCTCGTAGGCATCGGACTCAATAAGCGGTGTTGCACAATAAGGACACTCCACAGACTTCATGCTTTCGTCGAAGGTAGATTCTGCACCGCAAGTACGGCAACTGATTACTTTTGTCGCTTTAGTGCTTAGAGTCTCAGCCTGCTCTGCATACGTATCAAAATCAAGTTCCTGTACGTCATCAACCTTTTTACTATTGATGGGAGTATCCATCCCACAATAATCGCAGTGAAGAAAATCTGTTCCCGGTTTGTATTTAAGAGCAGCACCACATTGCGGACATTGATATGTGTCGCTACCATTCAATGTAATTTGAACGTTATCTGCCATATCCTAATCTTGTTTTGGCAGAGGAGGAGGTGTCATTGTCCAAAGGTCTTGCAAGTCCGGCTGATTTCCTGCCGGAACCCAATCTGCCAATCCGCTTTTCCAAACCAAAGTATCACGGGTCAGTGTATTGCTCTTTGACAGCTCTACTAATGCAGCCTTATCAAAAGGACCTGCTTGCTGTCCGTTCACAGCTACGTAGTAAGATGCTGCACCCGGAAGTGGTGGTGGCACAGCTTGTCCCGAAGCGCTCTGGTTAGCTTGATGTGTCTGNNCCCATACCTGCACCAAGCCCGACTCCCATACCGGCCGTACCCGAAGGGTTTTCGGCAGCCGCTTCCATAGCCTTTGCAGCCTTCATTTTGGTCAGTTTATCTAAATCTATTTTATCAAGGCGGCTAAGTTCGAATATCTCTTTCTTCACCTCATCAGGCATAGAAATATTCTCTATCAGAAATTTGGTTACATCCATACCGTATGCACCAAAATCATCCTTCATATATCCGAATATAACATCCGAAAGTTCATTCAGATTAGCGGCATACGATTCTATCGGCAAATTTGACTCTGCTGCTGCATCCGAAAAGCGGGTAACAATAATACTCTTTAGTTGTTCTTTGATATTATCGGTAGTAAAGGTCTGATTGGTTCCAACGATCTCCCTAATAAACACAGGGGCATCGGTGATCTTGAATGAGTACATCCCAAATGCCCTTATTTCAACCATTC
>NZ_DLIY01000020.1:127780-211210 GCF_002483985.1 Dysgonomonas sp. UBA7630 | reverse complement strand
CAGGTTTTGAGTGTTAAGCGTATAAGTGCCGGGAGTAAAAGTATCAGCGATTTCGCCCTCATTTACAAATACGGCTATCTGTCCTTCGCGAACAATCAGTTTCGCATTGTTTTTTATTTCGTTGTTGTACCTCTCAAAACGATATACAATAGTATCTTGCGTATTATCTAAAAATTCGATAATATCTATTAATTCATTTCTTAGCTTATCAAAAAGTCCCATACCTGATATTTTTTGAGTTAATATTCTTTCTTCAAAAATATATTATTTTTATCATTAAAAAGCAGTTTTACAGCTTTTTATTTTTTTTCTTCAAGTTCGTATTACGATCTCATATTCAGCAACCAAAGTAATTTTCTCAACACAAAAAGTAACAAAAGTAACAGGTATCAGCATATTATTTATTGTCACTTTTTCCCTCAGATGAAGTTACTCTTAAAGGTGACTGCTTCTATATTAGACAATTTTTATATATAAAAATCACAAAGGAAAGATTGCTTTAGGGATATAAGCGATAAAAAGAGATTACTGTCGTGTTTCTTGTCATCCTTAACTCGAAGAATCGACGGAGTCAACACATAGTGAAGCATCTCTTGATGATAAGTCGAGACCCTTCGTTACAGCCAGAAACAACGATCGGTAGAGCCAATGACATGCAACCGTAAAGGTTTTATATTACACTCAGTATATTTTCTCACATCAAATCGCAGCTAGGTTTTTTAATAATGGGAGTGTAACCTTTTTTATATATGCTGTGTCCTATCATTATAAAGAATAAAAATATAACTAAAAAACACAGAAGATATGATTAATAAAAATACTATAATAAATTACTTTAAAAACATTGAAGGATTAAGCTATATACTATTTCTTAATCGAAGAGTTTTCATTCTGCTATCACTTTTAACCTCATTAAATCACATAAAAGCTCAATCGCAGGAAGTTACCACTGAGAACATCAGATTTGAGAGCGAGGGAATAACTCTAGCCGGCACGATCTACACACCTCAACATTCAGATGCTGCGGTAGTTTTAGTACATGGTTCGGGGCAGGAGCATAGAATGAATGAATTTGCATCCCTTTTAGCACAAAATGGAATTTCAGTATTAACCTACGATAAGCGAGGAGTAGGTGAATCGGGTGGAACTTATATGGGTCCGGAGGTGGGCACGAATAATGTTGACTCCTGCAATCTTACACTATTAGCTAAAGATGCAAATGCTGCCATAAATACACTTCTTGAGCGAAACAAGAACATACCAATTGGTTTAGTTGGCTTTAGTCAGGCAGGATGGATCATTCCTATTGCTGCAAGCAATAATTCATCTGTCGATTTGATGGTGCTGTTTAGTGGCCCTATAATTTCAACACTTGAGCAACTACGATTTCAGTTTTTCACAAATGGTAACCCTGATTTTTGGAATTTCCATACCGAAGCTGAGGCTCGTGAAAGTTTGCATCACAATAGTCGCTTTGATGAGCAGTATAAAATAGAATCTTACAAGTTTATCGACACAGACTCTTACGAAACTCTAAGCAGACTTTCAACTCCGGGGCTTTGGCTTTTCGGGGAGAAGGATATACAAATCCCTGCAAGATTATCAATAGAACGTCTAAATACACTCAAGGTTGAAGGCAAACCTTACGAGTACTGCCTATTTTCAAAATTGGGACATAATCTTACATTCTCGGACTCCAGCGAGTCTGTTCGCATCGCTATCCACTGGATTAAAAACAGAAAGTATTATATAAAAAATAAATGACAGACACTGTATAAAAACAAAAAAAGGTTGTCCATATCAGACAACCTTTCTTCTCTATGTATTTTCAATAAATTCTACTTTTCCAATTCGTTCAGGTTCTCATCAAGAGCCTCTATTTTCTTAACAAGCAATTCCATTTCTTCTTTCAGCTTTTCAATCTTATTATTTACATCCTTCAACAGTCCGCTTGCCCCTTTAGACGAAATAGACAGGAAGTTCATGTTGTTTTCATAAGTCTGAAGATCTGATTTTACTTTATTGTACTGATGCATCAAATGATCACGCTCTCTGTACAAAGCTCTCTTAGGGTTATCCTGTTTTGATATGTCTTTTATATTCGATTTGAAAGATTCGAAACGACGTTCTGTCTTATCCACTTTCAGACGATCATAATGAGCATCAACAGCCTGATGGAATTCTTTATAAATTTTATCCTTTTCTTTGAATGGAACAAAACCGATTTTATGCCATTCGTCAGCTAACTCACGCACCTTAGCGATAAGCTCGGATGGATCCAAAGACTGATCAACATTTTTGATCTTCTCTATTATTTCTTTTTTAGCAGCCAGATTATCCAATTCTTCGCTCTTCTGAGAAGACTCATTCTTCTTCTTTTGTTCGAAGAAATAATCGCAAGCCGTTACAAATTCTTTCCATATAGCATCCGAATATTTGCGAGGCACAGGCCCTATAGTCTTCCACTCTTTCTGTATAGCAATCAACTTATCTGTTGTGGATTTCCAGTCTGTACTGTCTTTTAGGGCTTTTGCTTGTTCTGTCAATGCACGTTTCTTGTCCAGATTTTCGTCCATTTCGCCTCTCACACCCTTAAAGAATTCACTCTTCTTTTCGAAAAATGCATCGCACAACGAACGGAACTCTTCAAATATCTGATTATTTACTTTTTTAGGAACAAAACCGATTGTCTTCCATTTAGCTTGAAGCTCTATCACTTCCTTGCTCTTTTCATCCCATTCTTTGAAAGAAGTCAAAGTAGAATAATCTATGTTTTTCAAGGCATCACAAATTGCAGTCTTTTCAACCAGATTTTCTTCTTCTCTACCTTTCAGTGACTCGAAATGAGTCTGATATTTTTTATTTATAGCTGTAGAAGCATTCTTAAATCGAGTCCAGATTTCTTCTCTTAGTTCTCTGGCAACAGGACCTATCTCGCGCCATTGCTGATGGAAATTCTGCAACTGATGAAAGGCTGAAACCGAATCAGTATCATCTATCAGTTTTTCTACCGACTCGCAAATCGCATTCTTAAGTTCAAGATTCTTCTTGAAGTCATAATCACGAAATTCATTGTTGATCTTTATCAGATCATAAAACTTCTCTGTATATATTTGGTAAGATTTCCACAAATCTTTCTCTTTCGACTGAGGAACCAAGGTTATATCATTCCATCCCTGCTGCAAGTCTTTAAACTCTTTATAAAGCTTATTGAAGTCATCAGAACTTTCAGTCAAGTTCTTAATTGACTCTATTATCTGAAGTTTTTTATTATAATTTTCTTCTTTAAGATTTTCTTCGGCTGCTGCCTGGCTTGCACGCTTTTCTTTCAATTCACTCAAGAAAGTTTTCAGCACATCTTCACTCGGATCAGGTGCAGGAACAAATGCTTCGGCATCGTTTCCGGCTTCAATAAATTCGGCCTTTTGCTCTTCTATAGCAGCAGAACGCAACTTATAAAAAGCTTGCTTAAGCGACTCTACTTCAGCTCTTGAAGGAATTTCAGTTTGTGCGGTCAAGTTTTTTAATTTTTCAATTATTTCATCTTTGGTCAAAGATACTTGCTTTGCCACCGAAGTCTCTGTAGATGTTTCCGATTGCTCTTTCGCTTCCTCTTCAACAGATTGGTTTGTAACTTCCTCTGGTAGATTATTTTCTGGCAATTCAGGATTTAGGTTCTCGTTCATATAGTTAGTTTTTAGGATGAAAGGCATAGCCTCTAGTAATTCATAAGGCAAATTAATGATTTTTTTTTGTTATTTCAACTATCAGAGCACACCTTTTTTAGTTTTTGATGCCAAAAGGTCATTTTTCACCTTTTTTCTTTCAAACGCTGCTTTCTTCTTTCTTCCGCTTCGCGCTCTTTTTGTTTGCGTTCCTGTTCTTTAACCTTCTCTTTTTCCTTCCGTTCTTTTTCGCGCTGGCGCAGGCGTTCTTTTTGTTCACGTTCCTTTTGCTTACGGTCTGCCTCTTTCTGTTTACGGGCATCTTCACGAGCCTTCACTGCAGCTTTGGCTGCATCTTCTTTTTGCTTCTCTTCCAGTCGTTTTTGTTCCTCAGCTTGCTTATTCGCAGACTTAATGGAATCTTCGAGTGCTTTTTCTACATTCGCTATCGAGTCTGTTCGGGCTTTCTCTACGTTGTTGATAGAATCTAAGCGGATTTTTTCTATTGCTTTTTGTTGTTTTTCTTGTTCTTTACGCAACATCTCTTCTTCCTTAAGTGCTTGTTTTTCCTCTTTTGTCAGTTTTTCCCGATTCTTGTATCGGTCAAACAAACTCTTAATACCATCAACAGGATTGCTGACAACATTAGATATATCATCTATAACGTTATTTATTTCTTCGGCTTTTTGTAATTGATCTTTCGACAACAAGTCATCCCCTGTTATCTGTTTATCATTTACTTTCGTTTCAGGTTGTTTTTGTGCAGGCTTTTCAGGCACGACAGGTCTTTGGGGTATAATAACTGGTTCTTTTGCTAGTTCTTCAAGCTCTTTAGCTTTACTCTCCTCTTTAGCCTCAACAGCTTCTGCTATTTCTACAGGCTGGGTAGATTCCATATATTCCTCACCTCTCCATGAAGCTATCAACTGAGGGAATTGTTCTGAATAATGCTCTCTAAAGTATGCCATGTATTGCTCTAAGCCAAGCCGAGGAAGCACATTGATATAATTATCTGTTGATATCGGCACTACAAGAATTGCCGTATCGAGATGCTGTATGAGCCCTTCTTTACTATATGCTTTTGAGAGATATGACCTTATAGCAGCAAAAGAATTAAACCCTTTCATCTGCAATACCTCATACGGCGGATCTGTATCGAAGCTCAGGTCGAATGTCTGAATAACATAATTGGTAAAGTTATAGTCGGCCACCTGATAGAGTAATTCGTTTCGGTCTATCGTCTTTGGTTTAAACATGAGCATCAACACATAAGGGACATCCAATGTATCGGAATATTGTAATATCTTCCCTTTAGAAGCCAATAAAGAATCTGCACCCTGATAAGCCTTGCTCCAGTCGAATCCGGTGACAGGAGAGCCATCCGACAGTAATATTTTTCCACTTTTCAGGCGTTCGAGAATATCACTCGCTAAAGGAGTAATATCAGACTTCGGATACTTCTTCACTAAACCCGTTAAGCTCGCTTCCAAGTTGCCTGCATCACGTACCTGAGCATAAGTCAATGCATTCAGTAAAGTAAAATTAGGCATCAGGTCAGTGAACGGATATTTGGTATTCATTGCCGCATAGTTGCGCCTTACAGTTTCCACATCTGCCTGTTGGTATGCTTTATAAGCTTCGTTGTAGAGCGAATCCTGCAAGCTAGCCATATGACGGAAATTCCATTCATAGTCGGGTTGAGAAACAGGACCTGCGTACTTACCCGATGCAAACTCATTCATCAGTCTAGATCGGTATGTAGCCATCATATTATTATCTCCCAAACGCATATAAATAAGGAACAGTTGATAGTAAATTTCTTCCAGATTAGGAGTATTGGGGAAGCGGTGTATATTTGTATTAAAGGCATCGATAGCCAAATCCATATCTCCCAGCTTATCTTTATATATCAGCCCCATCTTATATAAGGCATCCTCGATAAGAACATTCGATTCTTTTATTGCCTCAGGAGTAAGAGGTAATTGTTGCAGATAATACTCAACAGAATATTCATCATCAACGGCATTCTTTGGTTTGTTGAGTTCTTCATTCTGAGCTTGAAGCTCCTTTATCCGATGTGTTTCTGTATTCAGAGAATCGGTTTCTTGCGCTGTATCTACCTCATCAAAGATTCCTGTAGATCGCTTATTACGTCTGCGCCAATCATCTTCCAGCTTACGATTTCCCCATTGTTGTTGAAATGCTATCTTACCCTGATTTACTGCTTGTTCGTTATAGAAATAGAATGTAGCTGCACCTTGCTGTGTAATAACAGGGGGGGCTACTGGCGTCTTGTTAGATTGGTCAAACAGTTGTTCATTTATATCATCCCACGACGATATACGCTCCTGCCGTTCTTCGATCCGCCTTTGGGTATCCTCTTCTTTTTGTCTTTTTGCTTCTTCTTTTTTAAGATCTTCTATTTTTTCATTGATAATGCGAAAACGTTCCTCTTCGGGAAGTTGAGCTATATATTGCAAACTATCTTGTTCTTCTACTACTTTAACATGTACAACCAGCTCATCTAGCACACTCGACCTTAAAGCTACCTTCGGATAATCGTGATGAGATTTATTCAATTGAGGCAAAGCTTCTGAGTAACAAGGTTGAGCCAAGACAAATTTGCGCTTAAGAAAATATAGGTCTCCGAGTTTTATCTGGGCCATTGCCTTATCGTATCCGTTACGAACACTCTCTTTTACTCCTTTTTTATAGTTTTCAAGAGCCTTCAAGGTATCTGTTTTCTCAAGATATATATCTCCCAAAGTAGTATATATCTGATCGAGATATTCTTTGTTTCGCGTCTTCTTAGACATACCCGACAATATGGATAATGCCTTTGTCTTTGCCGGAGAGTCATCCAGCTCTATTTGTCTGAGTTGTGCATTGAATGTATACTTATAAGGTGTACTCATACCCTTAACAGACGCGAACGCCTTATCTGCTTTGGCTTTGTCTCCCTGCTGAGCATAAAGCTGCCCCAAAAGATATTTCATGCGGGTCTTTTGATGCTTGTTCTTTTCGCTCTTTATGGCTATCTCCAATTGAGATATGGCAGCATCATACTCATTATTATAAACCAGATAATTGGCTTTCACCAATGCATAAAAACCTTTATGCTTTTCGGGGGCTCCTCCCGCTATCTCTATTTTATGTAAGATATCTCCGGCTTCATACATCCATCCCATTTCGGTATATGCACGGGCTATCCACAACTGACATTCAGCTACAATCTCGGGATTGGTACTGTATATCTTAGTTATATACAGGAAGGTACTGACAGCTTGCAAATAGTCTCCATCCTGAAATTCAGCTTTCGCCAGCAACAGCCATACCTGATCCATAAATGGAGTATATTCTTTTTGACGAATCCACGCCTGATATTCGGCATCGTTGCGCCTATCGGGATCACGCTTAGGTTTTGCAGTTATCGAATGCAGCTTGATTGCTTTGGTTGTTTTGTCTATCGTGGTTGTAAAATTTCCGGATGACGTAGTAAGGGAGTCTGTACTTTTAGGGAAAATATAGACCAATTGCGAAAGATTGTCTTCCCTCCCCTTCTCTTTTGCTTCGAGGGCTTCTTTGTACGCAATATCAGCATTGTAGTGTATATTATAGCGTGTATTCACCGAATGGTAAAAACGTGTCAAGGCGGTGTTCTTCTTGTTAGAACATGACGATGTGATAAGGAGGATAAACAATACACCAAATCCTATGTATAGTGTACGTACTAGATTATTTTGTGACACGTATAAACCAACAGCTGATTAATCATATATAAAACACAAAAATAAGCATTTTATTGTTTTATATCCTATCATCACTTTTGAGCAAGTCTTCAATCGTCAAAATCTAGATTTAATCTTTTTCATTATACCCAAAAGTATATATACTATCCATATACGAATACAGAGATAGTGAAGCCCAAAAGAATGGTTACCAAGAGCTAAAAAATAGGCTTTCAACTATACAAACTTAACGTGTACAGATATAAACCAGTACGAGCACAAGGAAAAGTACAGCAGATACAATTAACATCGCTTTTCTCATATTCATTTATGGTATTAGGATTTCTACGAAGATATAAGATTTTAGATAAATAGAAACAAAAAGAGCCAAAATTTAACTTTCGGCTCTTTCTATATTAGAATAAAGGATATCTCCTTATTTTATCTTTTCTATTATTTCGTTCAAAGCCTTTGTCAAACCTTCGGTATTTTTACCACCGGCTGTAGCAAAGTGAGGTTGACCTCCACCTCCACCTTGGATCTGCTTAGCGGCATCACGTACCAGTTGGGATGCATTTAACCCATGATCCTTTACTAGGTCGTCACTTAGCATAACAGTAAGTAAAGGTTTTCCTTCGTATTCGGTAGCTCCTACAAAAGCTGTATTTTCAACAAATTGTCCTTTTATCTGGAAAGCTATATCTTTCACAACTTCAGCCGGAAAAGGACCATTTAATACATAGAAGTCAATGCCATTTATAACCTGCTTTTTCTTTATCAGAGCATCTTTAATCTGAACGGTCTTTTCCTTTACATATTCTTCAACGGTCTTCTTCATTTCGGCATTTTCCTCAAAGAATTTACGAAGAGCCTGAGTCAGGTTTGGTGTATTGTTAAACAGGGATTTCACCTCTGTCAATATATCTTGTTGAGCATAAAAGTAGTCTTCGCAAGCCTCAGCCGTAATTGCTTCTATACGGCGAATACCGGCAGCGATCGAGCTCTCGTTGATAATACGGAACGAACCGATACGTCCTGTAGAAGAGATATGAGTTCCCCCACAAAGTTCTACTGAATCGCCAAAGCGGATTACACGAACATCTTCCCCATACTTTTCGCCAAAGAGAGCCATCGCACCCATTTCTTTCGCTTCGGCAATAGGTACATGACGCATTTCCTCACGAATGATGTTCTCTCTGATCTTACCTGTCACATAACGTTCTACTTCACGAATCTCCTTGTCTGTCAACTTTTGGAAATGAGAGAAGTCGAAGCGAAGAACAGACGGAGAAACATACGACCCCTTTTGTTCTACGTGACTACCCAGTATTTCACGCAGGCCTTCGTGCAACAAGTGCGTTGCAGTATGGTTGCACTCTGTTGCAGTACGGTTCTTCAGATTGATACGGGCTATAAATGTAGCTGTCAGATCTTGAGGAAGCTTATTCGACAAATGTACTGCCAGATTGTTTTCACGCTTTGTATCCGATATTTCGATTGTTTCGTCATCGGTTGCCAGCCAGCCACTATCACCTACCTGCCCTCCCATTTCTGCATAGAATGGAGTGCGGCTCAATACAATCTGATAGAACTCGCTATTCTTTTGTTTTACCTTGCGGTAACGTAATATTTCGGTTTCACATTCAGTGAAATCATAACCTACAAAATCAGTATCTCCATCTTTCAATGTCACCCAGTCTTCTGTTTCTACTGCTGCGGCATTGCGGGCACGGTCTTTTTGTTTTTGCATCTCTGCCTTGAAGCCGGCTTCATCTACAGACAGACCATTCTCTTTCAGAATCAGCTCTGTAAGGTCGAGAGGAAATCCGTATGTATCATACAAGGTAAAGGCTTCAATACCGCTTAGTACTGTCAATCCTTTTGCTTTTGTATCAGCTATTTGCTTGTCGAGCAGCTTTATACCTGTCTCTAATGTACGCAAGAAAGACTCTTCTTCTTCCTTCATTACTTTTTCAATCAGCGTCTGCTGTTGGATAAGCTCAGGATAAGCATCTCCCATTGTTTCGATCAATGCAGGAAGCAGCTTATACATAAACGACTTGTGCTGATCAAGGAACGTATATCCATAACGAACGGCACGACGAAGGATACGACGAATCACATACCCCGCTTTGGCATTCGATGGCAACTGCCCGTCTGTTATAGAAAATGCGATAGTACGCACATGATCGGCTATCACACGCATCGCAATGTCATTCTTCGTATCGTCACCGTATGTAGTGTTAGCCAACTCGCCAAGAGCCTTTATTATAGTCTGGAATACATCCGTATCATAGTTCGATATCTTACCTTGAACAGCCATACACAAACGTTCGAATCCCATCCCTGTGTCAATCACTTTGGCAGGAAGCGGATCAAGCGACTTGTCGGCTTTACGGTTGTATTGCATAAACACGAGGTTCCAGATTTCCACAACCTGAGGGTCACTCTGATTCACCAAAGTAAGCCCATCTACTTTCGCACGTTCTTCATCCGAACGCAAATCTATATGTATTTCAGAGCAGGGACCACAAGGACCTGTGTCACCCATTTCCCAAAAGTTATCTTTCTTGTTGCCATTGATAATCCGGTCTACCGGTAAATACTTTTCCCAATAGGCTGCTGCTTCATCGTCACGAGACAAGCCTTCGGAAGGGCTGCCTTCGAAAACAGTAACATAGAGACGGTTTTTATCTAATGCCAAAACTTCTGTCAGATATTCCCACGCCCATTCGATCGCCTCTTTTTTGAAATAGTCTCCAAAAGACCAGTTTCCAAGCATTTCGAACATCGTGTGATGGTAAGTATCGTGTCCTACCTCTTCCAAATCGTTATGCTTCCCACTCACTCGAAGGCATTTTTGAGAATCGGCTACACGTGCATACTTGATTGGCGCATTACCCAGAATAACATCTTTAAACTGGTTCATACCCGCATTAGTAAACATCAGTGTAGGGTCACCCTTGATCACCATCGGTGCCGATGGTACAATTTTGTGCTCTTTAGATGCAAAGAAGGATTTAAACGATTCACGAATTTCTTTAGAAGTCATCATATTTTTAAAATTAGTAAATTAGCGAATTAGCAGACATCGGATACACTCCTAACTGTTTGCTAATTTTCACATTTTCATGTTGCCACATTAATTTCTGTTTCTTTATTATAATCAATTTGCAAAAATAGCGCAAAAACTTTACTTTTGTCGAACTCGCGAAAATAAAAATGACAGGAACCATAAAATGAAGCGAAAAGTATATTATAGATACAATCCGCAAACACTCACATATGACAGAATTTATCCTAGCCGCAAAGATAGGATAATTGTGGTTTTCCGTCACCTGATATCGGGTATTGTAGTTGGTATAGTCGGTCTGATAGCAGTTACCTATTTCTTCGATACGCCTTGGGATAAAGCTCAGAAGAAAGAAGATGAACTGATCCGTGCACAGTACGAAGTCTTGTCTAAGCGGATGGACGAAGTTATAAACGTGATCGGAGATATACAACAACGAGACGACAATCTCTACAGGGCAATATTCCATGCAGACCCTATCCCCTCCTCCATCCGAAGTTCGGGAGTCGGAGGTATCGGAAGGTACGATTACCTGATGGAGTTGAAAAGCCCCGATCTGATTATACAAACTACAAAGAAGATGGACTTCATCGAAAAGCAAATCTATATACAGTCTAACTCGTTTGATGAAGTGCTCAGCCTTGCCAAAAGCCAAAAAGATCGTCTGAAACATATACCAAGCATACAACCTGTACCCGACAGATACCTGAAACAAGTAGCCTCGGGATACGGCACGCGCATCGACCCTATTTATGGTACAGCCCGCTTCCACGCAGGAATGGACTTTGCCGCAAACATAGGAACACCCGTGTATGCTACCGGCGATGGTACAATAATAGAGGTAGGTTGGAAGCAGGGATATGGTAAATGTATTATGATCAGTCATGGCTATGGCTATGAAACGTTATATGCTCACCTCAACGAATACAAAGTACGCCCGGGACAAAAGGTTACCCGTGGCGAGCTGATCGGAGAAGTGGGCAACACCGGAAAATCGACAGGCCCGCACTTACACTACGAGGTACATGTAAAAGGTCAGCCCGACAATCCGGCCAAATACTACTTTATGGATCTCTCTCCTGCTGAGTATGATAAGATGTTACAAATTGCCGCTAACCACGGACAGGTAATGGACTGATGCTGCTATGAAAATCGATTTCGAAAATAGTAACCGCCTGTACTACTCCCTGCGAGAAGTTGCTTCGCACTTTAAAGTGAACGAATCGCTGCTCCGTTTTTGGGAAGGTGAGTTTGACATCATCAGACCAAGGAAAACAGAAGGAGGTACACGCCAGTACACAAAATCCGATATCGAAAACATTGCCATCGTTTATCATTTAGTAAGAGAAAAAGGTCTTACCCTCGAAGGTGCACGCCAGACCCTAAGACAGAAAAAAGACGAAGAAGCCCGCAAAATTCAGGTTATTCAAAAACTGGAACAAATAAAAAAAGAGTTGATAGATATGGAACGGGAGTTTGACGACTCTATCGATTGAAGTAATCTATATTTTCACCTCACTTTATCTTATTCCTCAAACTATTTCTATAAAAAGTAACAAAAGTAACACATATCCCCTTTTTTCAGTTGTCACCCTCTGTAACGGTATCCGGGAGGCAAGGGTCCTGTGTTCTGGTTGGGAATGGTAACGTGTTTTGGTTTTTTCTTTGGCTGAGGCTCTACCTCCGTATCAGCTTCCTTTATTGCTAAGGGTTTATCTGACGGCTTCATTGGCTGATTGTCTACAACCGCTTCCTCTTTTTTCTTTTGTTCTACCGATTGACTATTTCTAAGATTTTCACGCAAGAGATTTAAACTCTCTGCTGTGGTCGGATCGCGCACCACGATTGTTAAAGCAGGTTCATGCTTATACTCTGCCTCTTTCTCTTCTTTGGCTTCATTTTGCAGCAATACTAGTTTTATAGCATGGGTATCCGGAGCATATTCCTTTTGCCTGACAGTGCGGGATTTCAATACTAACTTTTCAGGATTACTCTTATCGGGAACATACACTGTCCGGGTTTCGGTGAGGGTATAGCCTTCCAGCCTCTTCTTCAACGAATTGCGTGCCAACATCAAGAGTTTGTCGTCTCGAGATTCCATCGCTCTTTCAACAGCCTCGTTAAATTCCGGTTTTGTTTTACGCCATTCATAGAATGTTTTTCGATTTATATTCAATGCATTACATATTTCCGAAATACTATATGTATCTTCTTCGATAAAAGAAATTATCCTTTCTACCAATCGCTCTGTGTACTTTGCCATATCTATTATAAATTAAGTGCTAAGAATAAATTTATTGTCGCCTTTTTTATCATCCTATGTTTTTAAAGGGTCGGTATACTTCGTTGCCTCACAATAATAAAAGACTATAAGACAATAATTATTCTTGATTACTATAATAGATAAAATTGGACAAAAATGATAAAGGGGAATTTTGAAAGGAAAACAGGGTTCTTGCTATTCTATATTGAAATCGTTCATACGAGATTGTTCGTTTTATTCAGGATAATAGGCTGTATTTCTGAAGTATGAACAGTGGCTTGTCCCTACCCATTTATATCCGGACAACGACAAGGGATTGCTTCTACATACGCATATAAGAAAAAGCACCTCCAAGTCTGATTTATAGACTTAGAGGTGCTTTATATTTATTCTTCAGGCAATTCTTATATGCCCAAATCTTTACATACTTGTTCTATTTTCTTTTCAGTAGCAGCATTCACTGCATCGTATTCTTCACGTGATTTCAATTTATCCTGAACTTCAATGTAGAACTTTATCTTCGGTTCTGTTCCCGAAGGACGGATTGACACCTTCGTTTTATCCTGTGTAAAGTATTGAAGTACGTTCGAAGTGGTAGGCATCTCGAGAGTATATTCTTCATTGATGCTAAAATCTTGTGCCTTCAATGTCACAAAGTCTTTGATCAATATCACTTTCGAGCTGGCTATTTCTTTGATCGGATTTTCTCTGAAATTCTTCATCATCGCTTCTATTTCTTCAGCACCGCTTCTACCTTCTTTCGTTACCGAAATACCTTTCTCTTTAGAGAAACCATATTCTACATAGATGTCCTGAAGCATTTCGTACAATGTTTTTCCGTTGTCTTTTGCCCATGCGGCGATTTCGCCAAACAAGATAGCAGCAGAAACAGAGTCCTTATCACGTACAAAGTCTTCGGCTAAGAATCCATAACTTTCTTCACCCCCACCTATATAATTACGCTTGCCTTCCAGTTCACGCATTACTGCAGCGATCCATTTAAAGCCGGTGTAACACTCAAACATCTCCACGCCATTCTTCTCAGATACAACCTGAGTCAAAGCACTGGTAACGATTGTACGCACTGTATAGTCTTTCTTTGAGAGCAATCCCAATTCCTTACGGCGTGTGATTATATAGTAGATAAGGATAAGCATTGTTTGGTTACCATTCAGCAAGATAAATTCTCCTTTATCGTTGCGAATACCTGCACCAAAACGGTCAGCATCAGGGTCGGTAGCAAATACCAACTCGGCATTTGTTTCTTCTGCCTTTTTCACGGCCAATGCCATAGCGGCAGGATCTTCAGGGTTTGGAGATATCACTGTAGGAAAATCGCCACTCAACACATCCTGTTCGGGTACGTTGATAATATTGGTAAACCCGCATTCTTTTAATGCTTTCGGGATAATTGTAAATCCTGTGCCATGCAGAGGCGTATAAACAATACCGATATTTGCATGACGCTTGATCGAATCGGGAGAAAGAAGCAATGTTTTCAAGTCCTGTATATAGGCATTGTCCATATCCTTGCCGAGTATTTCGATCAGCTTTTTATCACCGCCTTTAAATTTGATCTGATCCACTTTCACTCTGTTCACCTCAGCGATAATGCTCTTATCATGCGGAGGAATAACCTGCGCACCATCTTCCCAATATACCTTATAACCGTTATATACTTTCGGGTTGTGAGAAGCTGTAATCATTATACCACTCTGACAGCCTAGCTTGCGGATAGCATACGAAATTTCGGGAGTAGGCCGTAAGTCTTCGAACAGATATGCCTTGATTCCGTTTGCAGCAAAAATATCTGCCGAAATTTCGGCATACAAACGGCTATTGTTACGACAATCGTGGCCGATCACTACTTTTATTTCTTTTAATGAAGAAAACTCCTTCAATAGATAATTAGCCAGCCCTTGTGTTGCACCTCCGATTGTGTATATATTCACGCGGTTGGTACCCACACCCATAATTCCGCGAAGTCCTCCTGTTCCAAATTCAAGATCTTTGTAAAAAGATTCTATAAGCTCCGTTTTATCTTCTTGATCCAACAATGCCTGAACTTCTTTTCGTGTATCGGCATCGTATTTTTCCGACAACCATGTTTTTGCTTTAGCTGTTACCTGTGCCAGCAATTCACTGTTTTCCATGCTTTCTTCTTTATTTTAGTTTTATATTGATCTAAACAAAAATGCGAATAACAAAAATAACAATTTTTTGCTTTGAGGGGGTAAGAAGATATAAGAAATATAGTCTTTCTCCACACTCCGACCAATCATATCCTTTAACCTATTGATTATTCACACAAAACTAAATAGGTGAATACTAAAAACATAATAAAGTATAATAAAAGCTAATCACTCCGCATGGCATCCATTTAAGAAAAGTTCTTTTTGGCGGTTCTCGAAGAAAGTATTACTTTTGCAGCGGTTTTAACGCCCCCTACTCATTTGGGCTAGTATTCACTAAAAATTAAGAATCATGGACGAAGACCCGTATCCGAGTTACAGAAACAAAACTAAATTATTAACCTCTCTGTAAAGGGTCTTATTGTGATTTCCTTACAGAGATAAAGTAAGGAGATTACATCATGAGTGAAATAATAATCCGCCTCCAACAGCTTATTGAAGACAAAAGCTGGAAAATCGTAAAACAAGAACTTAACAACCTCGATTCTGTTCAGATAGCAGAAATCATTGCCGACATACCAAAGTCTGATCAGATCATTTTATTCCGCCTCTTGCCACAAGAATTGGCAAAGGAGACTTTCAAACGCCTTTCTCACGACGAAAAAGAAGATATAATCGAAGGACTGGCTGTTAACATCAATGTCGTAACATCTCTTCTTAATGATCTTGATCCGGACGACCGTACAGCCTTCTTTGAAGAACTGCCGGGCGAGGTAAGCCAGCGTCTGATGCAGATACTATCGGACGAAGAAAGAGAAATCACCACCAAGCTACTGGGCTTCCCAAAAGATAGTATCGGACGTCTGATGACACCCGAGTATGTTGCTGTAAGACCATACTACACAGTAGAACAGGCTATAAACCATATCCGTAAATTCGGAAGAGACTCCGAAACACTGAATGTAATATACATCGTAGATGATAATTGGAAGCTTATCGCCGATATCCGCATCAAGGAAATAATTTTGGCTTCTGCTAACCAGACCATCGGCGAGCTTAGCGACAATCGGCTTATCTCGCTTAACGCATACGACGACCAGGAGGTTGCCGTAAAAATATTCTCCGACCATGACCGTGTAGCTTTACCCGTAACCGACACCAACGGCACACTGCTGGGCATTGTTACCATCGACGACGTGATGGATGTGGCTGAAGAAGAAAGCACAGAAGACTTCCAAAAGTTTGGGGGTACAGAAGGACTAGACTTGTCATATACCAAAACCTCTCTGACTGAAATGGTCAGAAAACGTGCCGGATGGCTAGTTGTCCTCTTTTTAGGAGAGATGCTCACAGCATCAGCAATGGGGCACTTCGACGAAGAGATAGAGAAAGCCGTAGTGTTGGCCTTGTTTGTTCCACTAATCATTTCAAGCGGAGGTAACTCGGGTTCGCAAGCTGCCAGTCTTATTATCCGTGCATTGGCACTAGGCGAATTAAAGCTCAAGAACTGGTGGTATGTGATGAGAAAAGAGATTTTATCAGGTCTGCTTTTGGGTTCTATCCTCGGTGTAATAGGTTTTACCCGAATATTTATATGGCAAGAACTGGGCTTATACGACTATGGTGAATATTGGGTATGGGTTGCTTTGAGTGTGTCCGTTTCGCTCATATTCATTGTTTTGTGGGGAACGTTCTCCGGTTCGATGATCCCCCTCATGCTAAAGAAAATAGGATTAGACCCCGCTACTGCATCAGCTCCGTTTGTAGCAACGCTGGTGGATGTTACCGGACTTATCATCTATTTCTCTATTGCAGCTATGTTCTTAAGCGGAAAACTACTCTAACAAACTAATTATATTATAAAGTAAAAAGCGGCTGGCTTAAGTTTATCTCTTGTCATACTGAGCAAGATGAATAATTTAAGCCAGCCGATCTTTTTTTATATTATATTATTCAAAAACACCTTCAATCTATCCGACTCCGTATTTGATCTGATCGAATAAGAAAGGGAATATTTTTGCGTCTACGCCATGATTTAATAGACTTTCTCTGTCTGCATCAAACAACATTGCAAACAGCTCGAAGTCATTATCTTTGTATACAGCTTGTTTATAATGTTCGATAGCTTCTTTCATATTACCGGCGCAGAGGTCTACATGTCCGGCATTCAGAAAATCGTGTATCGTAGGTTTTCTTTCTAAAATTTGATTGTAATATTTTTGAGCTAACTCGTATTTCCTCAACAGGAATGCAGTCCACGCAATAGGACGCTGCGCTTTTGTGCCCTTAGAGTCTAATAGCTCTACCTTAAAATACGTATTCAAGGCCTGCTCATAATCGTTCATCTCCAGATAGCAATGTCCTATATTCAGCTCCGTGTTTATATTATCAGGATTCAGTTTTGCTGCCTTCTGATAGTAGTACAATGACATATCCGGCTTCTTCAATGTTCGGTATATCTGTGCTATACGTCTTATGATCCACGAATTATCGGGTCTCAGCACATCTGCCTGCAAGTAAGCAGCCAAAGCACCGTCCTGGTTGTTGAGCATTTGCTTGCAATACCCTATTTTTTGCCAGATATCATCATTCTGACTATCAATATCAATCAAACGATTGAAAACATCCAATGCCTCACTGAAATTATTTTTGTCGAAACAATACTGAGCAATCTTCCTCATACTTTCCTCATCGGATATCAATGGAGCAATAGACTTCTTGTCATAGAAATTCAAATTCAGCTTGAATACGTCAAAGAAGTTGTTGCGATATGGATGCAATTTAAAGAAACGATACAGATCTTGAATATATTGATTTGAGGTAACTTCGTCATCGATAGTAGGATTCATTGCCTGTGCCTCTTTTTGCAGCTGCTTTATCTCTTCCGATTCGGCACCCATACGCCCCATCATCATATCCCGTTGTGCAGGAGATATCTGTAACAGGCTCAAACAGAAAGAATACTTATCCGAGTTGCACATATGCCCCGAATCGAGAACGGCAGTCTTCAGCAGATTACTTCCGCTATCTTCGGGAAACAGGCTCATAAGCTCAGAGTACGAAGGATCGAAAGGCATAAACCAATTGCTCATTTCGGAAAAGAAAGAAAAGTGCTTTAATCCCGAAAATGTAGAATGAAACACATCAGCACCTTCCATTTGCAAATTGGAATATTCCTGTAACTTTTTACCAAGTCCCGATTCTTCAAGCTCCTTTTGCCATTCAGGATTTTTTTCCGAAAAGTCTGTATCACCGCCCATCAGCTCTTCCATATTCAGTTTGCGACCGGCCAGATTATTAAACTTCATCATCTCTGGCAAAATCTCCTCTCTGATTTTCTTGCTAATCTGTTCCGTCTCGCGCGAACGAATCAACTGAATGACAACACGGCGAACAGCCCTGCGGAATTCCTGATTTTCGGACATAATATCCAATTGGTTTTGCAACTCAGGATACAATGACCAACGCACATCGTACATCTGCATGACAATCACAAGACCTACAATAGCCCTTACACGCAGTTGCATATTGTCGGAAAAAGAAGTATACATCAACACCTGTACTTTTCTATAGTCGAAACGATGGAACAAGCTTAAAGACAATGCAGACAACAACAAGCTCTTTTCTCTTACAGGCATCACCTCGTTTTCGAGAAAAGAGATATAATCATTATAGTCGCTTTCTTCGGCTCGGGGAGAGACATATACTTTGGAGAATAAATCGGAAGCTACACGTTCACGCCTTACCGCCAAATCGAGCTTTCGCTGGTTCTTTTCTTCTCCCGCCTCTAGCAAATCGACTATAGACATAGAATCGGAGATATCCTTCAACTGCATCAAATAATCAGGCAGCGTATTTGTCTTTAATCTGTTTATCCGATACTTCTCATAAAATATATTGGTCGACTCTGTATTTAACAGTTCATCGGCAACATCGTCTGTCAACTCATATAGAGATCTTAGGAGATTACGATACACATTATCCCGTTCGGTATCTTCAACACCTTCAAACAGGTAATGAAGCATATATTTGTAGTTTGTCTCCAGTTCGCTCAATGTTTCAGACACTTTCCAATCCTGAAGGTTTACGACCAACTTTGTCAGTGACTCAAACACATCTTTCAACTGTCTTTTTGACAGGTTTTGAAGTATTTCTTTTTTAAGAGCTATTATATCGCGACTGTTCATTCTTTAATACTATGTATGGGTTATGCTCAATTAGTCATTATCAGTGTAGAAGGAGCATCACGAAGCAAGTTAGGTTTTTTCACATCCAGTTCTTTCCAACTATTGAGACTAATCAAGATCAAATCTTGTTTCATCAATATATCACTATCTACGGGTATATTGTTGTTCCACAGCTGAAACAGGTATGGGTTCACAGCTTTTATCGCCTTTACAGACTTTACAAATTCTATCGAGTTCTCGGCCAATCCTACACGATCCCATAATGTTATTCTCACGTATGAGTTCTCGGCCAGCCTTTCCATAAAGTCACCCATAAAAATATCATCCTCATCCAATATAGGAACAAAAATGTTACGGATAGTTATTAATCCTCTATCAATAAATATGCCAACCGGCATATTCGTCTTCGAAATAATAGAGCGGGTACGATCATCGAACGGAGCATTGAATGTTCCTTTTTTTCTGATCTTGTTCTGCACGATAGAAAAGATATAATCGGGAACATAACTCAGAGCATTGGAGAAACGCCCTAGAAACCTGTCGGAATATGTATATCCTTTATTCCCAATCAAAAGGAAATCGTATTCTCCTTTGTTTGCAATTTTTATAATACTGTTCTGAAAGTTGTTTGTAACCTCAAACATCGTGTTTACATCCTGTTGCAAAGAGTGAGCCTCCTCCTTAACGGGCTCAAAAACACGATCTTCTTCCTCATCTATATTGTATTGATGCATCGGACTACCTTCCGTCAAGTGCAACAATGTCAGATCAGACTGTGACTGTTTTCTTTTTATCAAACAGCTTGCCAAAAGCAACAGCTTGCGCCCTGTTTGAGGGCTTGAAAAAGGCACTAATACTTTAAATTTCTTTTGTGCCGATATTTCAGAATAATTTTCGTTTCGTTTAAATATCTTATCCAAAATATTTAAACTAGGCGATGTCATAAACGTGGTAACCAATGCCATAATCACCATCATGGCAAATAGTTCGGGCGTTAATATTCCTAAGTCGAGACCGATGTTTAAGACAACGAGCTCCATTAAACCTCTGGTATTCATCAATGCGCCTATCACCAAACTGTCTTTCCAGTTTTGTCCCACAAAGCGAGCAGCCAAGGCGCTACCCAAAAATTTACCGGTTACGGCAACCGCAATCACAATAAAACATACTAGCCACAAATGTCCGGTATTTAATAAACCGATTTCGGTTCTCAATCCGGTGAAAACAAAGAACAGAGGCAATAAGATTATTAGTGTTACATATTCTATCCTTTCGGTCAGAAGATTACGTAAACGGATATTCGATGGCATTATAACCCCTGTAAGGAAAGCCCCAAACAAAGCGTGAATACCGATAGCCTCGGTAGTATATGCCGATAAGAACAATATCAATATAAAGCCACCCATTATGGTTTTGGACATCCCTTTCGAATGGTGGTTATCTGCAATATTTTTTAAGATGGGGCGAACAACCTTAAACATAATAAGTACATATACCACAGCCATTAAGATCACATATAGCGAACTGGTGAAAGTTCCGGCTTTGGCTATCGCTATCACTGCGGCAAGCAAACACCAAGCTGTGATATCGTCTATGGCTGCACAGGTAATAACCATTGGCCCTACCGGCGACTTATTAATTCCCTTCTCATGTACAATACGTGCCAAAACGGGAAAGGCTGTTATACTCATCGCAATTCCCATAAATAGTGCAAACGAAACAAACCCGGAATGCGCATGCGTAAAGTCTTCATATATAAAATATGCCAGTAATGCTCCTAACGTAAATGGAAAGACAATGCTCGCATGACTTATGATTACGGCACTGTGAGCCCTGTTCTTCAACACATTCAGATTCAACTCCATACCCACAATAAACATAAAGAGTATCAGCCCTACCTGACTCAACAAGTTGATATTCACAAGCGAAGATACAGGAAACAGAAATTGGGAAATCTCAGGAAAATATAAGCCTAATAAAGATGGACCTAATACGATCCCTGCCGCTATTTCGCCAATCACAGAAGTTTGACCGATTTTTCGACATATCCAGCCAAAAATTTTCACCACCAGCATTATTACAATTATCTGCAACATCAGGATAGCGAAAGGAACACTTATATTATGCAATAAGCTTTTGCCAAATTCGCCCCATGCGGTTTCTCCTGTTGTTTGTTCAGAGATGGTACGTCCTACCTCCAGATTATTTTTACCAAGTTGAAGTATAATAAGTAATATGAGAGAGAATGACCCTATCGATATAATGTAAAAAAGTACATTCTTTAATTTTTTCATACCTGTTCTCCGTTAACAACCTTAATTAATTATAAGTACCATATAATAGTTTTGCCTAAGCGAAGACAAAATTATGGTTTATTTTCGATTCCTTTCCTACTTTACTTAAATAGCGTATATATAAGCATTATATATATTAATTTTTTTTAACTAGTATTTTATCTATACGAACGCCATCCATATCTACAATTTCGATTATAAAAACTTTCCATTTCAGAATCTCTCCGGTCTTCGGTATATGTCCCAGTTTATCCAGTATCAGACCACTTACTGTATTGTAGTCGTATTTGTTATACATATCTCCCATTCTGAAATAAACAAGAAAATCGTAGAATGAGCATTGCCCATCTATAAGACAACTTCCATCCTGACGCTGTACGATTGCCGGCTCTTCCTGCGGATCTAACAAAGTACCGACCAATGCTTCCAGAATATCTTTTAATGTAACAATTCCCCTCACCGCTCCAAATTCGTCGCAAACAAGAGCATAGGATATATGATTAGCCTTCATGTCAGCTAGGGCACTATACACTTCCATACTTTCAGAAAAGAACTGAACAGGACGTACAACAGTTTTCACATCAAAGTCGGGAGATTCGATCTTCCCAAACATATCCTTCAGATAAACAACTCCCAACACATGATCCAAATCTTTAGTTCCTACAGGATATTTATCAAAGGGGTATTTATGTATAAGCGTCACGATCTCATCATTTGTCATATCCGTATCTATCCATACAATATCTCCCCGATTGGTCATAATAGATTCCAAATCCCTATCGCCCAGATTAAAGACACGCTCTACGATTTCTTTTTCTACATCCTGTACTTCACCGTCTTCGGCTCCTTCAATTACCATCGACTTAATTTCTTCTTCTGTAACTTTAGACTCGGACAGAGAAATACCCAGCATGCGAAATATTAATGCCGAGCTTTTGGATAACAGCCATACAAAAGGAGATACAACGATAGACAAATAATGCATCGGGCGAGCTATAGCTTTAGCGACTTTCTCTGCCGAACTCATCCCAATACGTTTTGGCACCAATTCGCCAAGAACAATTGTGAAATAAGTAACTATTATAACAATACCAAACCGAGCTAGCGGATATGCATAGTTTGCAGAAAGCCCCAGATTGATAAATAATGCCGATACATCGCCGGCCAATACATCTCCCGAATAGAGCCCCGTGAGGATACCGATGAGTGTAATTCCCACCTGAACAGTAGATAAAAAACGATCGGGATTTTCGGACAGTTTTATTGCAGTCTGAGCAGATTTACTGCCTCGTTTTGCTTCCGTTTTGAGACTTGATTTACGTGCTGAGATAACAGCAATTTCGGACATTGAAAAAACACCATTCAATAATATCAAAAGAACTATGATTGCGATTTCCATATATTTTATTAATATTCGTCAAGCGAAGGTAAAGATATTACAAATGCAAAATACATTTATTTGATATTTATTAAGAAAGTTTGAAAATCCGTTCAATCTTAATTGCTTTGTTTGGGATCACTCCTAAAGGAATAAATACGTGAAACAGGATATAACCCACTTCTCAAATAAATGATTCGATAGACTATATTAACAACCGAATGAAATAAATTTTGTATTTTTGACGGACTTTTTCGAAAAAATAAAAACATTAATATATGAACATCTCGTACAACTGGTTAAAAGATTATCTTGACTTCGATTTATCCCCTCAGGAAACTGCCGATGCCCTGACATCTCTCGGTCTCGAAACCGGCGGTGTAGAAGAAGTAGAAACAGTAAAAGGAGGTCTCGAAGGCCTAGTGATAGGTGAAGTACTCACTTGTGTAGATCATCCCGACTCAGACCACCTGCACATCACAACGGTAAACGTTGGGCAAAGTGAGCCACTACAAATAGTGTGCGGAGCTGCAAATGTTGCCGCAGGACAAAAAGTGGTGGTTGCATTAGTAGGAACAAAACTATATTCGGGCGATGAGTCTTTTACGATAAAGANNAGGTGTGGAGTCGCTTGGCATGATATGCGCCGAAGACGAGATAGGAATAGGTACAAGCCATGCGGGAATCATCGTATTACCAGCCGATGCTAAGGTAGGTACTCCGGCAAAAGAATATTACAACATACAGAGCGAATATATTCTCGAAGTGGATATTACACCAAACCGTATAGACGGAGCTTCACACTTTGGAGTTGCCCGTGATTTGGCTGCATATCTGAAACAAAACAAACTAAAAGGGTCACTGAAAAGTCCATCAGTTGAAAGCTTTCAACTGGATGAACCAAACGGCGGTGTACCTGTAAAAGTAGAAAATACGGAAGCCTGCCCACGTTATGCAGGAGTAACAATAAAAGACGTAAAAGTTTCCGAAAGTCCCGAGTGGCTTAAGAACAGGCTTACTTCTGTAGGCTTGCGCCCAATCAATAATGTAGTAGATGTTACCAACTATGTATTGCAAGAACTGGGACATCCATTGCACGCATTCGATGTGGCTCATATCTCGGGAGGAACAGTAATTGTAAAAACCTTACCGGAAGGAACTAAGTTCGTTACACTAGATGAAGTAGAACGTACACTTAGCGAGAGAGACTTGATGATATGCAACGACAAAGAAGGCATGTGTATCGGTGGGGTATTTGGCGGATTAGATTCGGGGGTTACGGAAAAGACTAGCGATGTTTTCCTCGAATGTGCATACTTCAACCCTACATGGATACGCAAATCGGCACGTCGTCATGGATTAAATACCGACGCTTCGTTCCACTTCGAACGTGGCTGTGATCCGAACGACACGATTTATGTATTGAAACGTGCTGCGTTGTTGATACAAGAACTTGCAGGAGGTAAGATAGTAGGCCCGATACAAGATATATATCCTAACCCTGTAGCAAAACCTACAGTAGAGCTGTCGTACGATAAAGTTAATAGCCTGATAGGAAAGGTTATCGAAAAAGAAACTGTAAAATCTATCCTCGAAAGTTTAGAGATTACAATAGAGAAAGAAACGGAAGATACGCTTAGCCTGTCTATCCCTACCTATAGAGTAGATGTATTGCGTGATGTAGATGTGATCGAAGATATATTACGTGTCTACGGATATAACAACATCGAAATAGGCGACAGCCTAAAGTCGAACCTTTCGTACGAAACACCTACAGACAAAAGTTATGACTTACAAAATCTGATCTCCGAGCAATTGACAGGTAGCGGATTTAAAGAAATAATGAATAACTCGCTTACAAAAGAAGCTTATTATTCAGACTCTCAATTATACCCTGTGGCTAACAGCGTACGAGTTATCAATCCGCTCAGCAACGACCTTAATGTGATGCGTCAAACCTTGATTTACGGAGGTTTGGAGAGCATTGCATACAACCGTAATCATCAGAATCCTGACATCAAATTCTATGAGTTCGGGAACTGCTATTTCTATGATGCTTCTAAGAAGGTGGAGGGTGAAACTTTAAAAGAATACAACGAAGAGTTTCATCTTGGCTTGTGGCTTAGTGGAAACAACATAAGCAATAGTTGGGCAGCAGGCGATGAAAAGACATCCGTATATCAACTAAAAGCGTATGTTGAAAATATATTAGCCCGTTTGGGTATCGCAACCAACAGGTATGAATACGTACAGACATCGAACGAAATATTTACAGCAGCTTTAGATATACAAGCCAAGGGAAAAGGTAAATCTCTGGGCGTATTGGGTATAGTTAACAAGAAAGTGCTGAAATCGCAAGACATTAATGCAGAAGTGTTCTATGCCGAACTAAACTGGGATAGCCTGATGAAAGAGATCAAGAAGCATAGCATCACTTACACGGAAATATCAAAGTTCCCGGCTGTAAAACGTGACCTTGCTCTGTTATTGGATAAGAATATCCTTTTCGATCAGATAGAGAAGATAGCATACAAAGCCGAACGTAAGTTATTAAAGAACGTTTCTTTGTTTGACGTATACGAGGGCAAAAATTTACCCGAAGGCAAAAAGTCTTATGCAGTAAACTTCGTTATTCAGGACGATGAAAAGACTCTGAATGACAAACAGATTGATGGCATCATGCAAAAGATACAAAAATCGTTAGAAAGCGAATTAGGTGCACAGTTGAGATAAATCTCAAACTAAAATAGATGAAATAGGCTGCTTCGTAAAGCAGCCTATTTTTTTAATAATAATGTACAATATCTATTACCTCCGATCGTGACATTGCTCCGGGATTTATACCAAGCTCACCCTCGGGTACAGGAAGATGCAGTTTATTGAAATACTCCTTCCAACCCTCTGTTATTTCATCCGAACCGGGAGATTTGAATGTCATAACATTAAGAGGAAAAATCGCAGTCCCGTTATTTGCTCTTAATAATATCTCATAAATAAATTCGGAACAATAATATTTATCGTTATTCATCACAAAGCCATCGTCATATTCTTTCCCTACCAGCGTAAATCCTTCTTGTATTGCCCGGGATATACAATATTGATATTCTGCCTTTAACCTCCCCACAACAGATACTGGATAGCAACCTTTATTATTTTCGGGATAGAGATATTCATGCAAAGGAGTAACAGTAACTCTGGGATGAGTGGCTTCGATTATATAGATGCTGTCATTTTCATCTATATAGACCATACCCACATGGGTAAAATGATATTGATCGATACTCGATGTTACTTCCTTTATTGCTTTGCCCATATCTCCCGAGCAAGACTCCTGAAAAATAAGGTCTCCTGCTTGCAGCTTAAAGTTATCGGCTGAAATATGAAATGGAAGCAATAGGAATAAAATAAGAACAATTGTTTTCATATTATTGAGGTATGTAGAAGGATTGCCTGTTGCTATAAGAGATGTTTCACTCCTGTTTTCAGTATAACAAAACACTATGTCTATGACAACAGACAATCCCTATTAATTCTATCTAAAAGTATAACTAATACCACCCATCAACCAAAAACCCGGCTGAGGAATATTCCCTCTATCAAAATAATGAGTATTGTACAGATTATTCATACTCAAATTCAACTGTAGATCATTATACTTGTAATTAAGCTTTAGGTCGAGTGTAGAGAATGCCGGATAATGCTCATTACCAACCTTCACCAGATTTTCATACTTTTCATAAAATCCCATCCGTTTTTGAAAACGGAAATACCAACCTGCTGAAAATCCTTTATAAATTTGATGATGAAACTGTGCCGTAAACTTATCGCGCAAGTAATTCAAGCTATACAATGATATCATATTTTGCGCATCGCTGGTCTGATGCATACGTGCATAGTCAAGAGATATGGAAGATTGCTCGCCTAATACTGGGAACACATCTGCCAATCGAAATTTCACTCCCATTTCAACGCCTTTTGTATCTACTTTTGTAAGATTCCACGATGCCCATTTTGTATCATCCGCATTCACCTTTACCCAGTCTATCATATCTCGTCCCCAGAGAAGAAAGCCTGTGAGATATGCAGAGAAAAACGATTTATTGTATTTGAAGTTAAGATCGAGAGACTCTGACTTCTCTGGTTTCAATCCGCTGTTTCCGTTGTGGGTTTCTGTTGTATAATAAAGATCAGTAAAAGTAGGCATCCGTGTCGATTTGCTCCACGATGACGATATATTAAAGTCTTCTACAGGCCGATATGTAGCGCTCACCGAGGGGTAAAACCTATATTTACCACTCAACAATGTGTTATGATTCATCAAAACACCTGCAGACAACACAATTTTTTCGATACTTAAAGTATGCTCGAATGCCACACTAGCGTTGGTGCGGTCATCATACATTTTATATTTCCGGTGAGGCTCTACCATCGGTTTTCCTAATAGTGAACTCATTGTATCTTCTTTTCGCAAGTCTCCGCCCAAGCTGGTAATCCCCAATCGGGATTCATAGCTAAAGATAAGATTCGCTCCATAAGTGTCGTTCCGGTGATAGTTGCGCCCCTTGTCGGTATCCTTGATCAAGTCAAACTGATCGTGATGCCTGTCCCAATATACAATGGGAATTATTTTGAATTTAGAACCAAACTCTCCTTTCAGAGACCCCATATATGTGCTTGTACGCTCATACTGATTGGGATACTTCGCCGAATAGAAAGTATTAGCTCCATATTTTTTATCGTTATAACCTAATTGCAGGTCAATTTTAGACTCGTTAAGTCTGAAACGTGTTTGCCACAACACATTATACAGATCATAGTCGCTATTGGCTATATAACCCGAAGAAGAGTTATAGCCTACCGACAAACTATTTGTTGTTATGCCTGCTTTTGCCACACCACGTACTTCCATGCCACGCAACTTGTGCATGCCCGACTCTACACTGGCATAAGCTTTATAATCTGCACTTTTCTTTGTAATAATATTGATCCCCCCCGAAAATGCACTGGCTCCGTATATCAGGGCTGATGGGCCGTGAATGATTTCGATACGTTCGATGTCGGAAAGATTGATTGGAATGTCGAAACTGTAGTGTCCTGTGTGGGGGTTGGAGAGATTTACTCCGTTGAGAAGTACTGCGTTTTGATCGAATGTGCCACCTCTGATCGAGATATCGGCTTGTACACCATGTCCGCCTCGTTGAATCACATCTATGTTAGCGGCGTAAACTAACAAGTCTTGAATACTCCGGACGGGCGCCTGCTCTATTTGCTCTTTAGTGATTACTGTTACCAGCTTGGCTGTTTGGTTGATCGGCATCTCTACCCGCGATGCCGTCACCATCACTTCATCGAGCTCTTTCTCCATCACTTTTTGTTGTTGCTCGTTACTTGTAGTTTGTGCAGATGCGAGCGATACATGAAGACATGTAAGTGCACATCCTGTCACAACCCCAATGTTAACAAGCCTGTGCATACTGTTGAATGCACTGTAGGCTTTCCGCAAAAATCTTTTAAAGCGATAAGCCTGCTGTTTGTTTACTTGTTTTTGATTCATTTTGTTTAGTTAATTAATAATAAAATGTCGCTGCAAAAGTAAAGAAATTCTACACAACTTCACCTATGTATATCAGCTAGAATTATAGAAACAACAGTCTACAGCTTAAATAATTTAGAGCAAAGTAGTTTAAACATCAAACACTTAGAGAAAGGAATAGTCAAGAAGAAAATATTTTAAAAATCTATGAAATCAAACCATATTTTAAATAGAGTGCAAATTTGATAGACATCGTTCAAAAAGAATATAAGAAACTAATAATAAAACACATATAGAGAATGACTCTATTCACATTGTATCCAATAAATACTCAAACCTCCACTGCTCAGGAGAGGTTCTGTAATTGATAATTTTTATGCAGTTCAACATTCAAATAAAATATTTCTATTATATTTACTGTTTTGAACTAACATGAAATACGAAGGAAACAAAATAAATAATGAACAATACCATTATTTTCTACAGAATTAAGAGTTTATTATTCCAACCAAAAGTATCTTAATAAATACATAAAAATGAAGAAATCATACGAACAGTTCATTGCTCGTCAAGAGCTCTTGAAGAAACAATATGACGACACATATTACCAAAAACAACATCAGCGAGGCAAACTAACTGCACGCGAACGTATCCTTCTTCTATTCGACGAAGATACATTTGAAGAAACAGATGCTTACGCCCCTCCTGCAACATCCTCATTCGGAAAAACAGTAAAAGCTTTTGGAGACGGAGTGATTACAGGATTCGGAAAAGTTAACGGACGTTTGGTGTATGCATATTCACAAGACTTTAATGTACTTGGAGGCTCTCTTGGAGCAACCCATGCCGCAAAAATAGCCAAAATACAGGACATGGCTCTCAAAACAGGTTCGCCAATGGTGGGACTTATCGACTCGGGAGGCGCACGTATACAGGAAGGTATCAGCAGCTTGGATGGATATGCAAGTATATTCAAAAGAAATGTGCTTTCCTCTGGCGTTATACCTCAAATATCAGTAATAATGGGACCTGCTGCCGGAGGTGCAGTATACTCCCCTGCCCTCACCGATTTTATATTCATGACTGCCGACACAAGCTATATGTTTGTTACAGGCCCTAACGTGGTGAAAGAAGTACTCAACGAAACAGTATCCACCGAAGATTTGGGTGGAGCATCTGTACATGCTTCAAAATCGGGAGTAGCTGACTTTGTATATAGCGACGACGAAAATACAATATTGGGCGTCAAGAAATTACTTTCCTACCTCCCATCAAATAATATGGAGAATCCGCCGCTCACCGAACCGGCAGAAACGGCAACACGGGATGATGAGCAACTCCGAAATATTTTACCCGAAGATCCGGACAAGCCTTACGATGTAAAAGAAGTAGTGAGATTGATCGTAGACAATGGTGACTTTTTGGAAATATCGGAAAACCATGCGGCGAATATATTTACAGCATTTGCCCGTATCGATGGCCGTGTTGTGGGAATAGTAGCCAATCAGCCCAAAGTAATGGCAGGGACACTCGATACACACTCTTCGGTAAAAGGAGCACGTTTCATCAATATTTGCGACGCATTCAATATACCAATAGTAACACTGGTGGATGTTCCAGGATTCCTTCCGGGAACCGATCAGGAACATGAGGGCATTATCCGTCACGGAGCAAAGCTTTTGTATGCTTATACATTTGCCAATGTACCCAAGATAACAATCATCCTTCGAAAAGCATATGGTGGGGCATATATCGTAATGAACAGCAAAGGAATCGGAGGCGACTTTAGTTTTGCATGGCCAACTGCCGAAATTGCAGTAATGGGACCTGACGGAGCTATTGCCATTCTCTTCCGCAAGGAATTGAACGAAGCGGAAGATCCGGCTCTACTGAAAAAAGAACTTACCGACAAATATCGAGAAGAGGTTACAAATCCGTATATAGCAGACGAAAAAGGATATATAGATGAAGTGATAGACCCTGCTGTAACCAAACAGAAGATTGCTTCGAGCCTTAAAGCTCTTGAACGCAAAATTGAGTTACGTCCTAAGCGTAAGCATGGTAATCTACCTTTGTAATACTTAAAATTGTATCTGATGAAAAATAAAAATAAGATAAAATCAATTCTTATTGCCAACCGTGGAGAAATCGCTATCCGAATAGCGCAGACCGCCAAGAAAATGGGCATAGAATCTGTAGGTATACGCACAGTAAAAGAACCTGATGCATATTATCTGACTCAGGTAGACCGCATCGTCAATTTTCCGGATAGGGAGATAAACGAAACGCCTGAATTTTTGGATATAGAATGCCTGGTGCTATTAGCTAAAAGAAACAAAATAGACGCTATCCATCCCGGATACGGATATCTATCCGAAAATGCAGAGTTTGCGACCCGCTGTACAGAGGAAGGAATTATTTTCATAGGACCTTCGCCACGTATCATACAGAATATGGGTGACAAGATCACTGCAAAGAATATCGCAGCTAAAGGCAATGTACCCATGCTAGGGGGTAGCAACGGCAGTGTCAGCACACTGGACGAGGCTATCGAAATTTCAAAATCGATTGGTTTCCCTGTAATCATAAAAGCTTCTGCCGGAGGTGGAGGACGAGGGATGCGCATTGTACGCAAACAATCAGACCTCAAACAAATGTATCTGTCCGCTTCATCCGAAGCACTCGCTGCATTTAGCAACCCATCTGTATTTATAGAAAAGTATTTGGAGAATCCGAAGCACATTGAAATACAAATAGTAGCCGACACCCACGGTAATATTATCCACCTGGGAGAAAGAGAATGTTCGGTACAACGCAAACATCAGAAGTTGCTCGAAGAAGCCCCTTCTCCGGCTCTGGACGATGAGCTGCGGAAAAAGATGACCGATGCTGCTGTTTCACTTGCAAGAGAAGCGAAATACATAAGTTTGGGAACAGTAGAGTTCTTACTTGATAAGGACAAAAACTTCTACTTTATGGAGATGAATACCCGTGTACAAGTAGAACACCCTGTAACCGAAATGATAACAGGATTAGACCTTATAGAACTGCAAATACGAATTGCCAACGGAGAAAAACTCCCGATTACGCAAGACGATGTAAAACTCAACGGATGGGCTATCGAATGTCGTATCAATGCAGAAGATGTGCAAGCTAATTTCTCACCTTGTACAGGTATCATCAAGGCAATGAGCTTGCCAAAAGGAAGCAACACCAGAATAGATAAAGGCGTAGTGGTGGGCTCTGAAGTTACTCCTTTCTTCGACTCTATGATTGCCAAATTAATTATTCACGGAAAGGATCGGGATACCGCCATTGCAAGAACAATCAAGGCTCTCAATAGATTCCATATAAAGGGTATAAAGACAACAATACCGTTCGACAAAGCTGTATTGCATAACAAAACATTTCAAAAAGGTGATTACAATACATCCTTCATCGAAAAACAATTAGACTCACTCGTATATCGTGAGAAAGATGAAGACCTCTTTGCAGCACTGTTCTCTGCCAATCAGTTTAAGAAACAAAACGAGGCACTTACAGAGAAGAAAGAAGAAACAGACCCTTGGGCTATGAGAAACAGGATTAATAATATGTAATACATCGATTATGAAAAATAAACAACATAAACCAATCATAGCTTTAGATAAGAATTCGAACAAAACATTTGATTTCCTTATCGATGAAAATGGAAAATATACACACAATTCTAAAGAGCTGGACTTCAAAATAGAAACTACGCCTGATGGTTTTACCGCAATGACAGTGAATGGGCTTACCTATCCTGTAGAAGTAATAGCCCAGCACCAGAATGAATATGAATTGCTGGTGAATGGTGTCAGTTATGTATTTTCGATTGAGTCTCCTTTTTCGTTGGAGCGTAAGAAGCTATTGGCCAACTTACTAAGCGAATCTACTACGATACGGCTAAAAGCTCCTATGCCGGGTAAAATACTCGATGTATTGGTGAAGGCCGGCGATACGGTAAAGGTAGGCGATACTCTTTTGATCTTGGAGGCCATGAAAATGCAAAATGCGATCTTGGCAAGCACCAAAGGTATCATAAAAAAAGTATTGGTAAAGAAAGGCGATACGACAAGCAAAAGTGATTTATTGATAGAATTGGAGAAAGAAGTATAATAAAAAAATAGGTTCTCGCTTCTAGTATCAGCAACAATAAATTTCATTTCGACTACTTAATATCTTTTACGATATGTAGTATATAATATAACCTGCTTCGGCGGGTTATTTCCTTTTTATGGGTTAAATTTGTACTCAAACAATCTATAAATGTCCAAAATATGAAAAAAACACTTTTAGGGATTATCCTCCTTTGTTTATGCTCTTTTATTTTTGCCCAAACTCTTAATGTAGCCACGTACAATATCAGAAATGATAATCAAGGTGATGCCAACAAAGGCAACGGATGGGCAACCCGATGTCCTGTTATTGCCAACCTTATAGCCTATAACGATTTCGACATCTGGGGTTCACAAGAAGTAAAACACAATCAGCTGATAGACTTGCTCGATGCATTGCCACAATACAGCTATGTAGGTGTAGGTAGAGACGACGGGGAAACCGAAGGTGAGTATGCTCCCATCTTTTTCAAAAAAGATAAATACAAAGTATTAAAGTCGGGACATTTCTGGATGGCAGAAAAAACGGATGAGCCAAACAAAGGCTGGGATGCTGCACTTCCCCGTATTTGTACATGGGTACAACTGAAAGAAACAAAAGGCAAACTTAAGTTCTGGTTTTTCAACCTGCATATGGATCATGTAGGAGTAATAGCCCGTGAAGAAAGTGCTAAGCTGGTACTGACTAAGATAAAAGAAATGTGCGGCAATGATCCTGTAATCTTAACCGGCGACTTCAATGTAGATCAAACACACAAAAGCTATACATTACTAAGCACATCGGGAATCCTTACCGACTCATACGACCGTGCAGCAGTGAGATATGCACTGAACGGAACATTCAATGCTTTCAAGCCCGATCTGCTAACAAGTAGCCGTATCGATCATATCTTTGTAAGCCCAAGCATGTCTGTAGAACGCTATGGTGTATTAACCGATACCTATCGTACTCCAAGAGATGGTGAAAACAACATCAAAACGGGTGATTTCCCGAAGGAATATTCCTTCAATGGATGCGATATACGTTTGCCTTCAGACCATTTTCCGGTGTCTGTAAAACTCATATACAAGAAAAAGTAGGAATAAACCGCTATATTTCAATTTTTAATGTTAATCTCTAGTTGTTCAGTTAATAATTTTGTACTTTTGCAGCGCCAAAGAGAAGGTGTTAAAAATCAACTTTATACAATTTATTTAATCATACTTTTAGAAAAGACATGGCTTTAAAATTTATGACTGCTGATGAGGCAGCCGCACTTATCAAACACAATGACAATGTAGGATTTAGCGGATTTACTGCCGCAGGATGTCCTAAGGTAGTACCAGTAGCGTTAGCTAAAAGAGCTGAAGCAGAACATGCAAAAGGGAATCCATTCAAGATAGGAATGTTTACCGGAGCATCTACAGGCGATTCTATCGACGGGTCACTGGCTCGTGCTCATGCAGTTAAATTCCGTACACCGTACCAGTCTAGTAAAGATATGCGAAATGCTATCAACAGCGGGGAGGTTAAATATTTTGATATGCACCTTTCTCAGCTTGCTCAGGAAATACGTTATGGCTTTTTTGGACAAGTGGATTTTGCTATTATCGAAGCGTGTGACATTACCGAAGACGGTGAAATAGTACCAACATGCGGTGTAGGAATCACACCTACTGTAGCTCGCCTTGCTAAAACTGTAATTGTAGAGCTTAACAGATGGCATCCGAAAGAAATGCGTGGTATACACGATATTGCAGAGTTGCCAAACCCTCCACACCGTAGAGAGATCGGGGTATATTCTGTAAAAGACCGTATGGGTACCGACTGCGTAAAAGTAGATCCTAGCAAAATAATCGTTGTAGAAACAAATACGCCGAACGAAGGTGGTGGCTTTAGCCCTGTAGACGAAATAACAGCAAAAATCGGAGAAAACGTTGCTAACTTTTTCGTTAAAGAAATGGCTGAAGGCCGTATGCCTAAAACATTCCTTCCTGTTCAGTCGGGTGTAGGTAATATTGCAAATGCAGTATTGGCAGCAATGGGTCAAAGCAAAGAAATACCTGATTTTGAGGTTTACACAGAGGTTATTCAAGATGCAGTAATCAGCTTGATGGAAAGCGGACGTGTAAAATTTGCAAGCGGATGTTCGTTAACAGTAAGTAACCCTGTTATCGAAAAGATCTACAAGAATCTGGAATTCTTCAAAGAAAGACTTGTACTTCGTCCTTCTGAGTTTTCTAACAACCCGGGTATTGTGCGTCGCTTAGGTATTATCGCTATTAATACAGCTCTGGAAGCTGATATATATGGTAATATCAACTCTACTCACGTTACAGGCTCTAAAATGATGAATGGTATCGGTGGTTCGGGAGACTTTACCCGTAGTGCTTATGTATCTGTATTTGTAACTCCGTCAGTAGCTAAAGATGGCAAAATCAGTGCATTTGTTCCTATGGTATCACATCAGGATCATAGCGAGCACTCTGTTAAAATCATTATCAGTGAATATGGTATTGCAGACCTTCGCGGTAAATGCCCTAAAGAAAGAGCAGAAGCGATTATCGAAAACTGTGTTCATCCGGAATATCGTCCATTGTTAAGAGAATATCNNCCTGTTGACTTATATGACGGATTTGCTTTCCACGAAGCTTTCATGGAAACCGGCGATATGCGCAACGTGAAATGGACTAAAGAAAAGAAAGCTTGATCTCGATAGATTAAGTACTACAATATTATAGGAAATCCTGTGCTCAACTATTGAGTACAGGATTTTTTATTTATAAACATACATGATGTCCGTTTATGAACACAACAAGGCTTCCACGAATTAACATAAACAACTAATACACTGCACATTAAAAACAATGGCACAGTAATTGATTTTATAGTAGTAAAATAAAATGTTTTACTATAAAGCGTACAATTATGAAAACAATAAAACTTATCACATTAGCAATCATCTCATTTCTATCTATCGGAATATATGCACAGAGGAAAGTTGAGGTAACATTAAAAGAAAGACAACCACAAGAGAGAGAATCTTTAATATATAAGAATAATGAGATTACCTCCAAAATTGTATATGAATATGATTGCAATGGATACAGAACAAAACGCACATCTTATGAATGGAACAAAACCCTTGGATGGGTAGCCCTATCATTATACCAATTCGAGTATAACACCAACGATCAGATAGATAACATTTATTACACGAAATGGGACATCCGAAAAGAAAAATGGACTGATATTTCTGATCTGATAACATATAAATATGATTCGGATGGCAATCTGGCAACCATAGAGCGAACAAAAATAAGCGGTAAACCTTTAGAGTTGGTATCATTATATTAAGGAAGTGCTTGTAAGAAAATCCTGATTTGCTAGAAACAAGTCAGGATTTTTACATTTCTTATAATCTAGTTTTTATTTTAACCTTTTAAAATTAAGGTTTTATTATCTATCTCCTATCTTTGTTATTCAATAATAGAAAAGTATTCAATGGAACACGTAAAAAAACCAGATTGGTTAAAAATAAAACTTGGGGGAAATAATAATTTTTCACAAACCAAACATATAGTAGAATCACATAACCTACATACAATTTGCTCGAGCGGAAGATGTCCTAATATGGGAGAATGTTGGGGACGAGGAACGGCCACGTTCATGATCGGGGGCGATATATGTACCAGGTCATGTAAGTTTTGTAACACAAAAACCGGAAAGCCTCTGGCATTGAATCCAAAAGAGCCTCAAAATGTAGCAGAATCCATCCGATTGATGAATCTGAAACATGCCGTTATCACATCCGTAGACCGGGACGATCTGCCAGATCAGGGTGCTATGCACTGGGTAGAAACAATCACGAAGGTGAAGGAAGTAAATCCGAATACAACTCTGGAGGTTCTGATCCCCGATTTCCGAGGTAATACCGAGTTGATTGATATGGTTTGCAAAGCCGCACCGAATGTTATCTCTCATAACATGGAAACAGTACGAAGCCTGACACCACAAGTGAGAAGTGCAGCTAAATACGATGTAAGCCTGTCTGTATTGAAACGGATTGCAGAAAACGGATTAAAGGCAAAATCGGGTATGATGGTCGGACTTGGAGAAACAAGAGAAGAAATCTATCAGCTGATGGACGATCTTTTGGAGGCAAACTGCTCTGTACTTACTATCGGACAATATCTTCAACCAAGCAAAAAGCATTTGCCTGTAGTAGAGTATATTCACCCGGACGAGTTTAAGAGATTAAAGAGTATTGCTTTGGAGAAAGGATTTTCTTATGTAGAAAGCGGTCCACTCGTACGATCTTCTTATCATGCCGAAAATTGCCTGTAATATTCAAACCTTACGGCAAATAATAAGGACTTTTTTCTCATCAGATAGTGTGGTGGCGAATATATAAATATCTCCACCTTCACTTATTCTTGTCTTTTTTCTGATCTCTTGAACAGAAACAGGAAAATTGCGTGTAGTTATATTCGCTTGTTTTATAGCAGATAAGTGCTGTTTTATATCTTTCTTATTGAAAGAGCATACCGTTTCAACAACAAACTTGCGCCCCTGAAATTCAGAGATCAGATCAGTAGACGTATATAAATGGCTGCTTGGGTTCAACTTCTCTAATTTGTAAATATCCGCTACGGATTTGTACATCCCCGCTTTCAATATTGAAGCATTGGGCTCGTATAGGTATTGTCCAACAGATGAAGCATAATTAACATGAGCTAAATCTTCGTCCTCTTTACGAAATGACAGTATATCAGTCTTATCCTTTTGTATATTCACACAATGAATATGCTGATCTTTCTTATTCCTGTCTTTTATAAAAAGTAATTCCTTGCACTCGTTTGCTACGCTTACAATATAAATATCAGATACGTTCCTCAAAGACTTTAGAGCTAATGAAATATCAAGCATCGGTGATAGTTTTATCATTATCCTCTCGCCCTTTGCGTCCAATAAATCTTCTATTTCAATTATATTAGGGGTACAATCTTCTATACGGAATATCTTTCGCCCTTCACTACTACGTCTTGCCGGATCAATATATATGAGATCAACAGGTAATAATTTTTCAAGATATGCTATTCCATCGGTACTTTCTACTCGAACATTTTTGAGACCCAAAACATCTAAGTTATATTTTGCAACTTCAGCCAGCTCTTCCTGCTGCTCTATATAAATAGCCTCTTTAAATTTTGCAGCTATGAAAGAGAAATCGACACCAAAACCTCCTGTAAGGTCTATCATAGAATTTCCTTCCACCAAACCCGCCTTATATCGGGCGGTCTGCTCCGAAGAGCATTGTTCCATTGAGATATGCTTCGGATATAAAATGAAATCGATATGATACCACGAAGGAACTTTCTCTTTTGCAATCTTTCGCCCTGAAATCTGCTGTACTGCCAATTGGATATCTATATCTGGATATCGCTTTGCAGATAAAGCAAGCTCATGAATATCATCACACTCATGCTCTTTTATAAAATCTATTAGTGAAGGACTTAGCATTATTTTTTCATTCTGATAAATCGGCTCAACGAACTACCTCTTTTTGTGGAGTCAGGTAATATAGGAGTAACCGTATCTCGAACAGACTTTGTCTTTAATGTAGGGAATCCAAACAGGTCTCTGAGGTTATCAAAGTCTTTCTTATATATAAGACCTACCCCTTGAGACTGCGATGTTTTTCCGGTATAATAGAATTTCTCGTTATAGTGGTTGTATGCTTTTACGCGCCATGTTCCGGCATTATTGAGCAAATATTCGATATCAACATCACTAATCATGGCTTCTTTGCCGTTATTGATATTTACATCATTGCGATATCCAAAGTTACCATTTATCAATAGCCGGTCATTCATCAAACGACTAGACAATATGAGTTCTACTTCTGTACTTGTGAAATCTTTATCACTATAACGTATATTCGTTCCGAGCTCCCATCTACTATCTATCTGGCTGACAATTTTGGTCAACTGATTCGACAGTGTAGCCGAAGCCACGGCCGCAAAGTCTGAAGTTTCGTAAGGGGTATTTGATCCTTTAGGGCTATCAAACTTAGACAAGAGCAGCAAATATGCAACTTGCCAGTTGATCATATCAGGAGTATTTATAAGACTCTTCACCTGCCGTGCCACTTCTGGATCGGCAGCAGGGAATTGTATATCAAGCCCCACGGTAGGTTGTCTCAACGGCCCTGTGAGATCCAGAACACAGTTTACCGGAATAGTAGTCTGCCCGGTTGTTTCTATTAGAGTTTGATCGAGATCTCTTAAACTAGCTGTCAGCTTATAGATAGCTGTTACATCCAAAATGGCTTCGAACGGATCACCCTTGAATTGCACTGTACTTCCATCCTCTATTGTAAACCGCCTTTCCATCAATCGTTGGAAAGTAAAATTGTAACTTCCTCTATTTATAGTATATGTTCCAAACAAGCGAGGCGCAGATTTTGAACTCCATTGAAATTGCATCGCACCACTACCCGTTCCGCTAATTACATCACCGCCCACAGGGTCCATTAGAATTTCTACTGTAGCGTTAGGAGTGGCATCAATATAAAAATTCATATTTATTTCCATGCCGGAGCTGGCTTGTATCGGCGGAGCAACCTCCGCTATATTTGGAGTGGTTATAGAATCGGTCTTCTGCTTCGACTTATAATTGATAAACGAATATTCATTTATGATATTCTCCATAAAATTCATACGGACGAGTGTCTTGTCCTCAGTTCTCATGCTAATATCTATATCTACGGCTCGTTCGTCACCCCCAATAGTCCCTTTCCCGCTACCGAATACCTTTCCATAAAAGATTGGATTTTGTTTTTGGGTGGCATTATATACAAGGAAATGATCGGCTGAGAGATCGACTAAATACATGAAATCCTTAAAGTAGTCGTGAGCCACCTTCCCGCTGGCTAAAGACTTATTATTGTATTCATCGATGAGAGTGATGTTGGTAAAGTAGATAAGATCTTTTTTCATGTAGATCGTATCCGAAAACTTATAATTTGTATTCAGAAAGTTAATCCCTATATTCCCGTCCTTAATGTAAGCCTTGCCCTCAACGGTAACATCCGAAAAGTCTCCGAACAAATGAACTTTACCTGTACCTCTACCGCTTATATTCTGAAAAACAGCCTCTGCATACCTATTCAGGAAACTGATATCGAGACTATCCGCATCAAAATTTATAGAAAGCCCCTGATGTATCGGATCTATTTCTCCGTCTACCTTTGTTTTCTTATTCTCTTTGCTGACAATCATCCCATCCAACATTATTTTGTTGGTTTCGTCATCCAGCTCACTGAATATATTTAACCGCCCAAGCTCTGTTCCATTAAACTTAAAGTCAGTGATATCTAAACGTGTATTCAGATATGGCTTGTTCTCGATGCTAGACATAAACAAACTACCTGTAGCCGCTCCACCAAACCTCAACACATCGATTGCTAATGTCTGGAATACATATTCTAAGTTGATCTTCTTCAGCTCTACCTTCAATATATCCGAAGAACTGCTTGGCGAGTAACTGCCGTTTATCTTTATCTCTTGACTTTTGTCACTTGTATATACCGAAAAATTATTAACAGCATAATGCCCATCCTGTATTTTAATATGAGATTTTTCCATCTTCCAAGTCGTATTGTTCAGCATTAGCTCGCTTGGTAGTGTTTCAATATCAATCATCAAAGGCCTTCTGTCTTCTTTGGTAAATAACGTGGAAATAGAAAAATCACCTTTAGCCTTCTGCATTCCATCATTAAGAAGAGAAATATTGGTATTTATCTTGTTGTTGGCTAATGTAGATTTTACAGAAATTTCATTTGTCACTTCTTTTTTCCCAATTATAGAGGCATCTATGCGAGTGTTGACAACATTGTCTGAATTCTCATTTTCGGCAAGGATATAGCCTGATTTTATGTTCATTCCGGCAGCTTTGATCGCCGGAGTGAAAACTTCCACTTTAAATTTATCCAAATGATTATCGTACCGTCCTACGATTTTAGCCTGATTTATGACCGTAACAGGCAGTTTAAATACAGAGCTGAATGTCTCCGTATTATTGATAGCAAAATCGAATGTGAAATTATTATTAACTACGCTTTTCTCTACCTTCTTTCCATTTACTTTTATCAATGCAGGCAAATATGGATGTAGTGTTTCTAAAATACTATTCGCCATCGTAGAGAAAGAGTAGTCACCATTGACATGTCCGTTAAGTATATCAGAGTTTATGCTTAGTGTATGTCCCAAAGAATCTATTGTAGACTTAACAAGAAACTCGTCCATCTTGAAAACTTGATTTTCTCGAAGAAAGTCTACCGAATCGATACGTATATACCCTTGCGCATTATCTATATCCTTACCCACAAAGTCTGCATCTATATTAAACGATAAATAAGAATAAGGCATATTCTTTACCAAATGCAATTTATCTAATTGGATGTCTGTCGCCTTTGCCTTGAAAACGAGTTCGGGCATATTCTTATCTGTAAGATCAAACAAACCCGCTATATCAAGCTTTCCGTTCGGGTCGTCAACCACTAACTTACCATCAATGCGCAAGCCATCATATCCGGCATCAAGCTTTATATTTTTATATGAATATTCTTTATAATCGAAGTTTGGAATAATCCCTTCGGCTTTACCTCTCAGCTTACCATTTTTTGGTTTTTCAAGATCCACTGTTAAGCTTAAAGAAGCCTTATTGAGATCTTTATTATCCAAGAATGTTCCCAAACTGAAATCGGTAGTATATACTTTACCTTTTACGTATGTTTCGATGCCCGGCTTCGGATTATTAACTCCGAAAAGCACATCTGTTTTAACCACCCCCAAATCAGTTTCTACACTACCAAAAGCGACAAGTTGATCGAGATAGCCCGAAATATCTCCTCTGAAAGATATTGCCCCAAGTTTTTTTAATTGAGCAGGCAGTTGCCCCTTTTTTGACGAGAAGTTGTCAATAATACTCGACAATTCAGTATGGGTTAACGATAATTCATCGACACTACCTAGTACATACGTCTTCGATGGGTCTCTCATGTCTCTGATTTCTGCATTTGCAATCAAATGCATCTTTTTCCCGTAATCTAAAGATAAACCCGATACAGTAAGATCATCAATCTTACCCTTGACTTGCCCGCTGATAATGATCTTATCATCAAAGTCCTTCAAAATAGGTACTAATGCAGAAACATCCTTCGGTAATATATAAGATGTAGCAACAACACAATCGATACTGGCGTAGTCCATTATCTTAGCGGTATCACTGGTAGGTGTCAGATCTATTTCACAACGACTTAGCTCTAACGAGGATGAAGGCAAGTCGAGCTCAAAATTTCTTATAGAAACTTTCTTTCCTTGAGTGATTATACGAAAGGTAAGATCAGATATATCCAGTCCGCTTTTCTCCCTAAGAGCAAACTTTTTGACTTGAATGTTCAACGAATCCGAAGTTAGAGATTTCATCGCCAACTTTGCATTCAAGTCGGATACGGCTATGTGGTTTTTGTCAAAATGATGAACAACTAAAGGCTTATCTTTTATATCGTAATAGAATTGACCATTCGTAATATTTACAGCATTCAGCTTGACTTCTATTTTCGATTTGGGCTTATCATCCTTTGGTTTAAAAGCATCGATAATATACTGTATATTCAGAGGCGAATCATCAGATTTTTTAGAAAGGTGAACCTCGAAATCGGAAAGCCATGCAGAGGTTACCACTATTTTATTTTGCATCAAAGAGATGAGATCGACACTGGCTGATATCTTATCGGCCAACAGCACTTTCTCCTGAAACTGATCATACAAGTAAACACTGTCTAACTGAACAGTATTGAATGGCTGAAAATGCAATTTACCGATACCTAGTTCAGTTCCTATTTTTGCTTTTAGTTCATCTACAATAATACCTTTAGCATATTCCTGCACAGCAGGCATATTCAACAGTCCAAATAGCAGGGTTACGAGTCCAACTATTATACCTAATACAGTGAGAAATATTTGCTTAAACCGTTTAATATCGCTTCCTTTTTAGAGATACAAAATTACCAAAAAAAGTGATTCCCTCTTACTCCTAAAACAGTTATCTTGCACTTTTAGTGTACTATTAAGATTAATTATGGAAAACCTTTTGTAAACACACTTACAAGACAGAAAGCTTTCAGATACTACGCTATAATCTATCTCCGAAGCAAGTCGGTTATCATCAAAGGATTTGTTGTCTTTATTTCGTCTAAGACTTTCTTCACCTCATCATAAGCCGAGTTTGCCGATGTAATCCGATCCATTTCATTTGCAGTAAGCCCTACCATTTGCAAGAAGGACACTTCTCCGTGCGGAGTTTGTATCTTTCCCAATTCAGGATCGGAAACAAAAGCAACCCCTACAATATTAATTTCGTCTGTAGAGTTCAGGCGAATAGGGCCATTTGCGGGTATGACATGATATTCTTCAAACCACTTACCGCTCTTTATTACATAGCGAGCAAGATTATTCATGAGGTTGACTACCCAAGTAGGGTCGTCACCATCTTCGTCAAAAGGTTTGAGGCGGAATGTAAATTCAAATCCCCATTTACTGAATTCACCTCCGGCAGCCTCTTCATTATAATAAAGTTCTGACATGCCATAGCTTACTAAGTGGCGATGAAATATATCTTTTTGCGAATCGTATATACTCACACCATCTAACGGGTCTTCCCCACCCACCATGTAATGTAGAGGAGGAGCATAATGGCGAGGTTTTTGATCTCCATAGATACCTTCCACTACCTTATCTATCTCCAGCCATCCTACAGGATCATCTTCATCGAATAAATTCTTATATTCTTTTTGCGTCATTTATGTACTATTCTATTCTTCTAAATTACCTATTTTGTTCCGAGCACTTAGCTCATAACACTCCAATATCAGTACGATACATACAAATATAATCTTTTTAGCAAATAGGAGCTGACGATATGCATAAAAAAGTGCCGGCACATGAAGGTACCGGCACATCTCTTACATTATATATCTAGTTACTCTATTGTGTATTACTTAAAATAAGTCTCATCCATGTAACTGAATTCCGATTGATCTGCCTTACGGATACCTACATAGATATCTTCCCACTGGGTAGGCCATCCGCCAAATATAGCACCTAGTCTAATTAGCTTGAATGCATGCGCACCTTTGGCCAATGCAACCGACTTATCGCTACGTGAAAACCTACGCGCTGTTCCGTTGTTATCTTTTTCGTTAGATATCAACAATTTGCCATCAATCCACAATTCATAGTCTGTACTGAAGTAGTAAACACCATCTTCAGGAATATTCATGTATCCGGTAAGAATTGTAGAATAATAGTCGTCGGCATACGGTTCTGTATAATTCGGTATTCTATGCTTAGACTTCTGCGGAGCGGCTACATACTCGGTTTCGGCAGCAGTCTTGCCTTCCAATTCTGCCACTGTTCTTGTATATCCTTTGTAGTATTCCGCTTTAAGTCCCGGCTTAGCATCCTTTTCCTTCTCTACAGGGGGTGCATACGATTGCTTTTCGATAGTAATAGTACGCACATCACTCATCTTGTCAGACAAGAGTACCGAACGTATTTTCAATGTTGTATTTTCAGTAAATGTCAACGGTTTATCATAAACCTGTGACGTCAATGCAGGCTCGCTGCCATCGGTAGTATATACCATTTTTACAGGTTCTGTTGTTTTAAATTCGAGTGTAACCTGATCTGTGAATGCTACAAAGTTACATGACGGCGCTCCCTTTTGCTCAGGTAGCGGTATATAATAATTGATATTATGCATATCAAGTCGCACACGCTGATTGTCGATACGACGTTCAAAATCTTTATAGTTTTTCTTGTCTTTCGGAGTCCAATTCAGTTCAGCCAATGCAATAATACGGGGGTAAATATCATATTCCATACCATTGCCATTATACTTATATTCAGTCCAAACATTAGCCTGCGCTCCTAAGATATGATGTTTCTTATCTTCGGCAATCTTCTCCGGAACAGGCTCATAACCATACACTTTCTCTAAATCCAAGAAGCCACCTATCGTTACCGGAAGATTTTTAGCATCACCTTGGTATTTATCCAGATACATCCATGCCCCCGGTGTCATTATCACATCATGCCCCATATTTGCAGATGCAATACCGCCTTCTTCTCCTCGCCAACTCATTACAGTAGCTGTTGGAGCAAGTCCACCTTCAAGTATCTCGTCCCAACCGATCATCTTCTTATTGTGCTTCAACAAGAACTTTTCGATGCGTTGTACAAAGTAGCTTTGCAGTTTCTCTTCAGCAGAGTGAGTCTTATCTGCCTTCAAGCCAAGTTCTTTTATACGAGCCTGACACTTAGGGCATACTTTCCATCTGTCTTTCGGACACTCATCGCCACCAATATGGAAGTATTCGCTTTCGAACAAAGGAATCACTTCTTCTATTACATTTTCCAAGAACTGGAATACAGAATCGTTTCCGGCGCAATACACATCGTTTGCCACACCCCAGAAACAACGCACATCGATTGGCTTTCCTGTACAAGACAGCTCGGGATATGCAGCTATTGCAGCTACACCATGTCCGGGCAATTCTATTTCGGGTATAACTTCTATAAAACGTTCCTTAGCGTATGCCACAACCTCTTTCACTTGATCTTGTGTATAGAAATAAGGGCCATATTCGTTTCCTTCACCCTCTGTTCTCTTTGCTCCTATCTCAGTAAGCTTAGGGTATTTCTTTATTTCGATACGCCAACCTTGATCTTCTGTCAGGTGCCAGTGGAATGTATTGATCTTGAACATAGCCAACACATCCAATTGCTTCTTAATAAAGTCTACATCAACAAAGTGACGGCAAACATCTAGGTGCATTCCTCTGTATTTGAAGCGAGGTTCATCTTTTATTGCTACTCCGGACACCTTCCATGCAATATTTTTCACAAGTGTAGGACTTTCTATTTCGGCAGGAAGCAACTGCATTATAGTTTGCATTCCGTAAAACAAGCCATGCGGTGTTTTAGCCTGAATATCTATCCCCTTTTCGGTAACGTCGAGTAAGTAGCCTTCTTCGTTAACCGGAAGATCTGCGACAATAGACAAATTAATATAATCTGTTGCAGGTTTAGTTTTTTCTATACTCAAGTTGTATCCTGTAGATGCCTTGATTTTTGCAGCAAAATAAGCAGCAACTTTTTCCACATCTGCGTTGTCCGCTACAAATACAACACTTTTTCCAAGCTTAAAAGTATCTTCTTTTTGCGTCAACTCGAGTGGTAGCGGTGTAATATTTATACCTTCATTGTATGGTTTATGAACCGTGGGTTCACTTCCTCCGCATGAAAGCATTAAAATTGTCACCATAAATAAAATGATTGGCGTAAGTTTTTTCATTAGTTTTTACAGGTTTAAAGTTTAATGATTATGGTACTTTAAGTTGATTTTACAAATATAACCATCGTTTATTGCATATCACCCATCGAATAGTTAATTAACATTTAAAAAAGTAAGCTTCCCTTCCCTTTAAATAATACTGCAACGCAAGGATTCATTGCTAATAATAAATGACATGTATCTAAAACGAATCCGAGTTATTTTGTAAACTTTTGTTCAATACCTAAAGATTTTGCTTATGCTTATGAGGCGCTAAAAGCGTAAAAAGAAGAAAAAGTATCAATTAATTATTTCAAGATATTGTGTAAGACATAAATTATCTACCGTTACACTTCTTGTCTATTTGTCGAGGCGTATATATTTTAATATTCTCAGGTTTCTTTTATTGATCAAATCTAAAGTATGATTCTTGTATTGCCGATACTCGCCAATAGTCTGAGGCAATGAAGGTCTGTTGAAATTATCAAACGGCAAAGAAAATTCGACTTGCCCTTGCTGATCAATAAAGTCTTGTAAATGAAAGAAGTCAACATAACCTTTGAAGCTAACAAACAAGGAAAAAAAGTCTTTGTAATTTATCAAAATCTTATAAAGTGGACTTTCTTCATCTCTATAAAAACGCCTAATACATTCCAATGTCAAATCGAATCTGTCACAAATCATTATACTTACACCTCTTGCTTGATTAATTGTGAAACCATTCTTTTTGTGAGCTGGAAAAATTATATGTCCGCCAATTGTCCGTACTTTTTGTTTTAGCTCTTCCCGTTCCAAATCTGAAAGCCAACCAGCAAACTTATTGCTATATTTTCCGTCAAAATGTGGACACATTCTGTCACTTGAAAAGTTCATACACAAGTTGTTTTTTATAAGCAATCTACCATAACTATCGGCTTTAATTACCAAAACAAGCATTTTTCCATTAGGCAATTCTTTACTCCATAATAACTTGTGAGCTTCATATAATTTGAGACTGTCGGTATCAGGATCACCACATTTGGTATCTTGCCGAAAGTCAAAATCTATGTTAATTAAGTTCATTTTTTAACACTCAATTTATGCTTTACTATTTTGTATCGTATCTGTCTTTACCCTCGCCAGTAACTTGATTGCTGCTGTTATTTTTTTTTAAGCTGCTTGAGTACTACCAATGGCAACTACCAACATAGCTAAAAAACTAAAGGTAAATGCATTTTACAAGGATCAAGATTTAACAATACATATTTCAATGTCACTTTTTCTGCCATAATTTAACAAGCAAAACCCCTATTATATCAGATAAATTTAGAAAAGAAAAATACCCCTACAATATAATAATAAAGGGACACTTCATATACATGAAGCATCCCTTCTCTTTTAGTCAAACTTTGCAAATAAGCGTTAGATAGCGTTTATTTCTTTCAGAACAGCATTTGTTTTGTGAACAGCTGCTGCTGATGCTTCAAATTTTTCTTTTTCGTCTGCTGTAAGTTTAAGGTCGATAACTTTTTCCCATCCGTTTTTACCTAAAACTACAGGCACACCAATACAAATATCATTTTGTCCGTATTCTCCTTCAAGAGACACACAACAAGTAACTACCTTTTTCTGATCGTGAAGAATAGCTTCTACCACATAAGCTCCGGCAGCACCCGGTGCATACCATGCCGATGTACCAAGCAATCCGGTAAGAGTAGCACCTCCAACCATCGTATCGGCAACAACCTTATCCAATGTTTCTTTAGACAAAAGGTCTGTTACAGGAATACCTTTGTATGTCGCTAAACGAGTTACAGGGATCATTGTAGTATCTCCGTGTCCACCTATTACCATACCTTCTACTTCATTCGGATTGCATCCCAATGCTTCGCTTAGGTAATATTTGAAACGTGAGCTATCTAATGCACCACCCATACCTACAACACGGTGTTTAGGAAGACCTGTCACTTTAGATGCAAGATATGTCATTGTATCCATTGGGTTGGATATGATAACAAGAACAGCATTCGGTGAGTATTTAAGGATATTTTCTGCAACACTCTTCACAATACCGGCATTTACTCCGATTAGTTCTTCACGAGTCATACCCGGTTTGCGAGGAATACCCGAAGTAATAACAACTACATCAGAGTTAGCTGTTGCTGCATAGTCGTTAGTCACACCTTTTACACGTGTATCAAATCCCAACAATTGTACAGTCTGGTTCATATCGATAGCTTTACCTTCCGATACACCTTCTTTTACATCAAGCATCACTACTTCATCAGCCACTTCATTAAACGCAAGAACGTTTGCACATGTAGCACCTACATTTCCGGCACCTACTACTGTTACTTTAGACATAATAATTTGATTTAATATATTAATTAATAATTTGATTCTTTCATATTGCAACAAGACTGAAACAGATACTAAACAATCTCGCCTAAAAGCCTAACAAATGTACATGCTTATTCTGAAATAAAGAAGATTTTGCTCGTCAAAAATACCCCTATTTTATTAAAAAAAGCGAAAGGTTTTTAAATGCCTTTTGTTCAATCTGTATAAATCCGTTATATTTGTAGTCGCAGATTTTTAACATCATCATGGATACAGAAAAAAAGAGTAATTCGAAAATATTAATTGGAATAATAGCCCTGCTTATTCTGGGAATAGGCATAGCCAGTTACTTTATATTCAACCAGAAGACTCAAATCGACGAACTGCAACAGGAAAGCGTTCTGAACAAACAGCAGTTGGAAGACGAGTACGAGAGCCTGTCGATGCAATACGAAGGGTTTAAGTTGAATATAAAAAATGATTCTCTTCTACAAAAGCTAACAAATGAACAAACTAAAGTTCAACGGTTACTTGAAGAGTTGAAGACTGTGAAAGCTGAAAATAAAGCTGAAATTTCCCGCTTGAACAAAGAGCTGGCAACGCTGCGCCAAATATTAAAGTCGTACATCACACAAATCGACTCTCTGAACAGGGCAAATGCTCAGCTCAGACAAGAAAAGCAGGAGATAACAAATAAATATCAGGAAACATCAAAAACACTGAATCAGGTAACTCAGCAAAAGCAGGACTTGACCGAAAAAGTAACCAAAGCCGCCAAGCTGGATGCCACCAATATAAGCGTGCAAGCCACAAATAGCAAAGGAAAAGTACAAAAGAAAATAAATAAAGTAGAGCAGCTGATAATCAATTTTACAATAACAAAGAATATTACTGCCGAGCCGGGTGAACGTACTATATATGCACGTATCATGAAACCCGATGACGATGTATTGACCAAAAGTAGAGCGAATACATTCGCTTACGAGAATGGAAATATCAATTACTCCATCAAGCGAGTTATAGAATACGGAGGCGAAGAAGTAGGTGTTACCATGTACTGGAATGTAGAAGAATATCTGATGCCGGGAACATACCGTGTAGATATTTTTGCTGATGGTAATAGAATAGGCAGTAGATCTTTCTCATTAGAAAACTAAAACCTTATTGATATATAAATGCAAATAGTAGAAGCTACTACAGACCATATTTATAATATCCAGGTACTATCAAATGTTATTTGGCCCGCTACATTTAGCAACATTCTTTCGCAAGAGCAGATAAGCTACATGATGGATATGATGTATAGCACCAGTGCGTTGGAAAAACAGATGAATGAGTTAAATCATCACTATCTATTAGCTGAGGAAGACGGTGAATATCTAGGCTATTTATCATACGAGCTGAACTACAAAGGCACGCCAATAACCAAAATACACAAAATATATGTACTGCCTTCTATTCAAGGCAAAGGTGTAGGTCGCTTGTTTATAGATGCGGTGAGTAAACTTGCCCTGAAGAATAACAATACGCTTCTTTCGCTGAATGTAAACCGATACAACAAAGCGATTGATTTCTATAAACGAATGGGCTTCGATTTTTTCGCAAGTGAAAATATTGACATCGGAAACGGCTTCCTGATGGAAGACTATGTGATGAATAAAGACCTGTAGCTAGTCGATAATAATATCAAATTGGTTTAGCAACCCCGCCAATCCATCTTTAGAAAAACGTGCTTTTTTGATCTGGTTCTGAGTCAGGTCTATTGAGTAATTATATGCAGTGGTAAAATCTACTTCTTGAAGATTGGTATTATAAAAGATCGCCTCGTCCAAATCAGCTTCCAAAAACTTTGATTGTTTGAGGTCGGCACTTCCAAAGTCGACTCCCTTCAATGAAGTATCTTTAAAACGAGTCTTACTCATTTTTCGCTTTTCGAAAGAGGCATAATCGAGTATGCAATTTTCAAAGTCGACATGAAAAATAAAATCGTGGCAATGATTAAATTTCACACCAAGCATTTTACAATTCTTAAAATGGATATTATTCAGAGTAGACTGGTTGAATTCCACCATCGACAAATTACAATCTATAAACGAACAGTCGGTAAAAGTACAAGCTATAAGCTTAGAGTCTGAAAAATCGCATTTCGAAAAAGTACAATTATCAAACGACTTTTTATGTAACCCTTCTACATAAGATTTACCTTCAAAGATTATGTCTTCACTAACAATCATGGACTCTCCTACTCTCTGATTATTTTCACTTCTCCGGTCTTACCCAATTTTATGATACTCGATGCTTTCGATTTACTTGTATCATCCTGCCTGTATTTTACGATATAATCTACACCTTGCTTTATCTCTTCGCTTATATCATCAAAGTTAGCCGGTGCAGGCTCCCCGCTGATATTAGCAGATGTAGAAACCAAGGCTTTCCGAAAACGCTTACACAGCTCTTGAGAAAATTTTTCTTTTGTGACACGGATAGCGAGACTACCGTCTTCTGCCATCAAATTAGGTGCAACATTTCGTGCTCCATCATAAATTATGGTCAATGGTTTTTCGGATAACTCTATCAGGTCCCACGCCAAAGAAGGAACTTCATCGATATAATAATCGAGCTTGATAGGATTATCGAGCAGAGTAATAAGGGCTTTACTATCAACCCTTCGCTTTAGTTCATATACACGATGTACAGCTTCCTCGTTGGTAGCATCACAGCCTATTCCCCATATGGTATCAGTAGGATACAAAATCAATCCTCCGGACACAAGCACTTCAAAAGCCTTCTTTATATCTTCTTCCATAATTTATTTATTATTAAGCAACTGAGAAAGGTAAACATCTTCAAACTCTTCACCTCTTTGCAGCCAGTCTTTCAAAATCCCGACAGACTGATACCCTGCTTTCTCAAACAAGCTGATACTATTGGTATTGCTTTGGGCTATATATGCATAGATTTGATGAAGGTACAAAAAGTCGAAAGCATAGTTGCTCATCAGTTCCAAAGCTTGTTTGGCAAAGCCTCTTCTGCGATAGTCGTCATCAATGAGGATGCCAATACCAGCTCTGCGGTTGTGGGCGTCTATATCGTAAAGATCAATGGTTCCGATAGTGACTTTCTCTTCTACGAGGTCTATCATCAGACGCAATTGTTTGCTTTGATATATATCCATCTCCAAAGAATCATTGATGTACTGCCTCAGCACCAGCTTGGAATACGGGGCCAAAGTATTGCCATGATACCACAAGACTGTAGAATTCTCCCAACGATATAAGATTTCTAAATCTTCGGGTTCTACGGCTCGCAAAACGATATCTTTGTTTTTCAATAGCATTTTGTAAAAGACTTAGTAGTTAATAACTTCCTCTCTCAAACATTTCACCCAAGCGTATAAAGAAATTCTTCTTTCTTCTCCTTGCTCTTTGGCTTTCTCCCGAAGACATCATTATATTTTCGAAGGAAACTTCTCCTCTTTCCATCGCTTTTATCGCATGATATATCACTCCCCAATCAGGAAGTCCGCCCAAATTGCGGTCGTCAATAAACAAATCTGCTGTTAATTTCCGAGACGCAGTTAACGAATCTTCCTCGGGATAATTCTTATTAGCTGCATAAAAATGCAACCCTTTATTTTTACAATAATCTACTGCTTCCTGCAACAGGCTGCCGTCTCGCACTGTCCAAAGAATAAGGATATGCCCATCTTGCTGCAACTGCAAAAGTGTTTCGATTGCAAAAGGAATGGGACGTCCGATTTTGGGATACTCATGTTCAACGATTGTTCCGTCAAAGTCTACTGCAATAACCATTTTATTTAATCTTTTATTTCTGATGTAGTATCGTTAGCTTCTTCTAAGGTCTTTCGGTTAGGATAACAAAAAAACAATGCAAATATAATTATAATTGTCATATACACAGAGTTCTTTGAATTAAACAGATACAGCCCTGCTATGTTTAATATAGCCGCCGCATCTAGTACAAACATCCGCAGAATATAGGCAGGAAGGTACTTCTCGAGAAACTTCTTGTGCTCCAGCTCTGCGATCCTCCGATACTGAGTATGGAATAGTTTCAATGCGATTGGAATACTAGCCAACGATATTAGAATCGTATATTGTTCAAACACAACATTCGTATTTGTAGCGGTACCAAAAGTTAAACCTTTAGAGAATAATATAAATGTTAAAACAGTCAACAGCAAAAGAATGTTCGCCCAGAATAACAACATTAATGTTTTATATAGCTTTCGTTCTTTATTCTCCATTATGATTTTTACAATTTATATGACTCATTAAACAATGTCCTGTTCAGGATAGAGCGTCCCAATGTTACTTCATCGGCATATTCTATTTCATCTCCGATAGAAATCCCGCGTGCAATCATAGAAACCTTTATGTCGAAAGATGATAATTTCTTATAGATGTAGAAGTTGGTCGTATCGCCTTCCATCGTAGTACTCAATGCCAAAATAATTTCTTTCACATCACCCTTGGCTACACGTGCCACCAGGCTTTCTATTTCCAGATCGGAAGGGCCTATTCCATCTATCGGGGATATAATACCTCCCAACACATGATACAAGCCTTTGAACTGCATTGTATTCTCAATAGCCATGACCTCTTTTATATTCTCTACAACACAGATCGTAGCTGCATCACGAGATTTATCCAAACAGATAGGGCAAATATCGTCATCACATATATTATGACAAACATTGCAATACTTTACTTCATGCTTCAATGAAACCAATGCCTGAGCGAAACCCTCTACCATAGCATTGTCCTGCCTCAACAGATGCAAAATCAACCTCAAAGCCGTTTTACGCCCTATGCCGGGAAGCTTTGCGAATTCATTTACTGCATTTTCTAATAAAGCTGATGGATATTTTTGATTCATGATGCCTGAAAATTTTCGGATGCAAAGATAAGAATTATTTAAGGGATTTTCTCACTGATTCAAGACATCTTAAATCTATTTAAATATTATAAGAAGGTATTTTTAATGCAATTAGAGAACAAAGCAGGCTACTTTCACTCTTTCTGACAACTCGGACAAAAGTAGATTGTACCACCCAGATATGCCTCCTTTACAATATCGCTTCCACAGTTAGGGCATGGCTCTTTATATGTTTTTTTGGATAAAAGAGTTTTATATTTACCCCAATTACCATAAAAATCCTTTTCAGTGTCACGGCCTCCTTTATCGGTCATATTCCGCAAAGTAACCTTCAATGAATGGAACAGATCTCCTCTTTCGAGATCAGACATTGTAGATATTTTCCGTTTGGGATGTATTCCGGCTTTGAAAAAGATGTCTTGTAAAACGCCGTTTCCCAAACCGGGAATTCGTTGTTGAGTACCAAGCAAGGCCTTTACCGACATGTCTTTTTGTACACCGGCAAAGATTGAATCAAAATACGCCTCATCAAAAGCGTCGCTCAATGGAGAAATACTGTTCAAACTTCCGGCATGATATACATTTTGCAACTCTCCCTTATAGGCATATATGGCTCCATACATAGATACTGTAAAAGCAAGACATGTCATATCCTCGAACAGTATCAAGAGCTGGTGTTTCACCGGATACGTATCAGTTGCCGTATAATATTTCAGGTTTGTACCGTCACTTATCGAAATATAAGTATCCTTGTCGCAGATAATATCAACAAAGGCTCCATGCCCTCTTGCTGATTCTACTTCTCGCCCAACAAGTATATTACGATACAAAGCCGGGTTGCCATTGTACCATGTAAATTTGTGCGGACTGGTTGCCTGAATAACTTTTGCTATTCGTTTTCCTGTCAGGATGGTTTCAGCTTGTGAACTTATTGTTGCCGATTCGGGTATTTCTATCATACCTTCACTTATAGGTTAATAATATACTAGTCGTTTCAGGACGCAATCGATGATGCTTTTATATTTTCCTCAAACGAATTTAGTTTATTTTTCTCACCTGCCAACCATATTACGTCGCCTTCTTGGAACACAAAGCCGGAAGTGAAATTGATAATAGATTCATCTCCCCTATCGATACCGATCACCATACATTCTGTTTTTTCACGAATACCAGCATCTACAATAGATTTATCAATAAGCGGAGATCCGGGTTCTACAAGATACTGGGATAAGCATATATGATATTCGGCTTCTTCCTCCATGAGCAAATCCTGCTCTGTCTTTTCCTCCAAGTATTGAGACAGTTTTTGCATTTCCTCATCGGAGCCCGAAACAACTAATTTATCAAATGGATATATTCGTGTGTTCCCATCGGGTATATTGATCTTATTGCATCCTCTTACGATGGTTACAATATTTACACCCGTTCTTTGTCTAAAGTCTAACTCCCGCAAAGTTTTTCCAATATTTGAGAATGACTGAGAGATTTCAAATTCAGCGATATGTATATTCTTCGAACGGAGGTCATTCGCTACAGTTGGTAAAATAGCTGCATTTTTCTCTTTTAGTTTTTGTTTCAGGTTTAGATTTTCAAGAAATCGTGCCTCGATTCTACGAGACTGAGCCTTGAACCCTTGAGAGAATATAATCAACGTTACAACAACCAATGAGATAATAACCATCAATACTGTAAGCCTTGGGAATAGAGGAATCAATACCATTAACACTAATACAATACAAATAATAATACGGAACACAATCAACGAAACTAATGCACCTCTGTTGAGTCGGTTATCCTTCCACAGATTTTTGAACTCTTCGGAACGATTTTTCTTCATCATAATGGCACGTAAGAATGGAGCCATCAGAGTAAGTGTGATAATCGCTGCTAAAATCTGCCCCCAGATACTTCCGGGCACGTATTCTACAATATATGGCGTTATGAAATTTTGGAATACCAACAAGATAGCCAAAGATATAGTGAAATAAACAGCCACTAAAGTGAGTATACTTTTCAGTAGTTTCTTCCAGTCATTTTGCTTATTCACAGTATCGTATCCCGATGCGCCATATCCATCTTTAATCTTGGCGAATTTATCCGGAACCCTCTTTTCCAACCAGCCGTATGCCGTATCGGACAGCTTAATACAGTACGGAGTAGTGAATGTTGTAATCACCGACACTGCTACTATGATCGGATACAGTGTATCTGTAATAACACCAAGACTAACGCCCAAAGTAGCTATGATAAAGGAGAACTCCCCTATCTGTGCCAGACTGAATCCCGACTGCATCGCCACTTTCAAGCTCTCACCCGAAGCCATGACTCCTAATGTTGCAAAAATAATCCGTCCGATAAGCACAACCAAAGTAAGAATTATCACCAGCACGCCATATTCGGCAATAATAGCCGGATCGATCATCATACCCACAGATACGAAGAAGACAGCCCCAAACAGATTCTTCAAAGGTTCCATGAGGTGCTCGATATGTTTAGACTCGATTGTCTCTGCCAATATAGACCCCATTATAAAAGCACCTAAAGCAGCCGAGAAGCCAACAATAGAAGCAAAAAGAACCATACCAAGGCAAAGCCCGATTGCCACAATCAACAAGGTCTCATCATTCAAATACTTTTTCAGTTTTTTGAGTATTGTGGGTATCATATAAATACCTACAATAAACCAAATAAGCATAAAGAAAAACAGTTTTACAACACTATTTGCCAATTCACCGCTTTCTATATGCTGGCTCGATGCAAATGTTGTAAGCAAAACCATCATTATGATGGCTGCAATATCCTCAACAATAAGCATCCCGAACACGATTCCTGCAAACTTTTTCTTTTGCAGTCCCATATCATTAAAGGCCTTGATGATAATAGTAGTAGACGACATAGAGAGCATACAGCCGAGATAAATACTATCCATCCGAGTCCAATCATCTATTAGATTTACAATGAATAGCTGCCCCGCCAGGTAGCCAATTATTATCATAGAACCCAAGTTGATAAGAGTGGCAATAGAAGCTTTACCGCCAACGTCCATCAGTTTTTTGAAACTAAATTCGAGACCTAAAGCAAAAAGTAGAAAAATTACACCGATCTCTGCCCAGATGCCGACATTACTCATATCGGATATTTCAGGTAGGGTTTTGAATATAGATCTTACACTTTCATCCGATGCTCCCGATATATCTATAACGAGTTTCTCTATGAATTTTTTGAAGTGAAGACTTGCCAAAAATCCCGCAACAATGTATCCCAATACGACAGGTTGTTTTAGCCATTTGAATATAATAGTAACTATTCCGGCAGTTATTAATATAATTGCCAGATCACTTATAAAATCAGGAAGGTGAGCCATATAATTTTATTTTCTGCAATAAAAATTCAGTATAATTTGATATAAAAATATTCGTTCTTGTTAACAGAACGTACAAAAATGAGGTTTTTTCGATGTTTAAAATTATCAAAAAAAAATGATTCTCGAAAATAAATAACCAAAAAGTCATAAATTGCATCCTTCGCTACTTTTACTTATTTTATCATTTTTATTGCATCAATAATATATTTATGTTAGCTTTGGTGCTAGTTTTTTTAGGTTCGATGTAAAAAAAAACACTTACATAACATAATGATTCAAAACAATCCAGCTCTATTTTTACACTACAGACTGGAATTAAAACACAAAAAAAATGAAAAAGATTATTTTATTAATTGTTTCCGTCATTATAGCAGGAAGCTATAGTTTTGCACAAGAGAAGGCTTATGCCCCAACTTCTTTTTGGGATCATTGGTTTATACAAGGTCAGGTCGGAGGATCTTATACAGTAAGCGAATTCCATAGCAAAGCTAAGTTTGGAGATCTCATTACTCCTAATGTAGCTATATCGGCAGGGAAATATTTCTCACCTGTAGCCGGAGCGCGTTTACAAGTGGGTGGATGGCAATCGAAAAACTATCTTGAATATACGTTAAATAAACAAGCGAAAACCGGAACTTACAAAGTGGATTATATACAAACAAGCGTTGATGGTTTGCTTAATTTAACAAATCTATTCATGCCGTATAGCCCCGAGAGATGTTTCAACCTGATTGGTATTGCCGGTATCGGTTATGCTCATGGTTTTGGAAAAGATAATATCGAAGGACTGGGAAGCATAGGCAGGACGAACAGTATTATACCACGTGTCGGATTTCAAGGAGACTTCCGTATAAGCGAAGCGGTAAGCCTTAATCTGGAAGTAATAGGCAACCTATATCCTGATAACTTCAATGGCGTGGTAGCCGATAAAAAATATGATGGTATTGTAAGCGCTCTTATAGGTCTTACTTACAACTTCACCAAAGGCGGGTTTAAGATGGTTGACGAAGCAGACCCTGCTGCAATCAGGTCGATGAACGATAAGATCAACGAACTAAGAGGACAAATAGGAAGCAAAGATTCGGAAATCAGCAGATTAAAACAAGAGCTGGCCGTTAAACCTGAACCTCAGATTGTAATAGAAAAAACGAAAGAGATCAAGGAACAAACAGAAGTATTGATGAATGCTGTTGTTGTATTCCATATTGGTAGTGCTAAACTTGAAAAGAACCAAGACATCAACATTTACAATGCAGCTCGTTATCTAAAGGATAATCCACAGGTAAATGTTATAGTTACAGGATATGCCGACAAGAGCACAGGTACTGCTGCTATAAACCAAAGACTTTCTGAACAACGTGCTGAGGCTGTAGCCAACGTGCTTGTAGAAGAGTATGGTATCTCAAGAAGCAGAATAACAACCAAAGCCAGCGGAGATAAAGAACAACTATTCCCTACAGATCAGTGGAACCGTGTTGTCGTATTTACTGCCGTTACAAAGTAAAAAGTTCCTCCAAAAAATAAACAAGAGGCTGTCTCACTTTCGATGAGACAGCCTCTTGTCATATAAGAACATTCAATTATTTTTCTTTTTCTACAATCTCCGAATCAATAAGCTTTACAGGCTTTGATTTTTTGCGAAGCTTCATATTCAGAAACTCTACCAGCAAAGAGAATGCGATGGCAAAATAGATATATCCTTTAGGTATCTCTCCCACCACTGATCCAAATATAGAAAGGTTAGATAAATGTGCTGCTTCTACTATTAGCATAACCCCTATCAATATCAGAAATGAAAGACCCAACATCTGAATAGTGGGATGCTCATTTACAAATCGACTTACCGGCCCGGAGAATAACAGCATTACCATTACAGCCAAAACAACTGCCGTTACCATTATCGTCATAGCACCCACATAGCCAAACTCACTGAAGCTGACAAGTCCAACAGCAGTAAGTACACTATCGAAAGAGAAAACAATATCAAGTGCTACGATCTGAGCAATAACTCCCCAAAAATTAGTTTTTGATTTAGCTGTAACCGAATCACTTTCACCTTCTAGTTTATGATGTATCTCGGTCACACTTTTGTATAATAAGAAAAGCCCTCCTACTAATATAATGATACTCTGCCCCGATATAGACCCATCAAACCATTGTGTATCAAAACTAATAATGGGATTGGTGAGCTTCATCAGCCACGATATACAAAACAGCAAGGCAATGCGAAAAAGCATAGCCAAAATAAGCCCTACAGTACGTGCCTTAGGCTGCTCTTTGGCAGGAAGCTTAGCTGATACTATAGACAAAAATACAATATTGTCTATACCAAGTACAATTTCCAGAAAGGATAAAGTCAGAAGTGCAATCCACGCACTAGGCAAAAAGAACGTTTCCAGAATTTCCATCTTTATTTTTTTGTGTCAAAATTAATAAACATTTTGACACAAAAAAGAGTCAATGTTTTTTTTCGAGATAGTCTTTTATAACAGCATTTCCGTCTGTCTTTATCAAACCTAGCATATACTGAATCTTAAGCTGCAGTTTTTTTAGTTTTGTTTTTAGTTTTGTCTTCAATTTTGCTTTCTTAATACATTCTCAATAGACAAATATAAGATATAAAATATACATCCACAATTTATTAGGTTAAATATTAACTTCGTTTAGTTTTATTTTTATCACGTCTACATATTAAAAAACATATTTATAAAATATGATGTATCTTTGTTTAAATATCTATAAATACATATAATCTCACAATATACATGACCATAAAGAAAAAGATAATCAACGACCCTGTTTTTGGCTTTATTACGATACCGAACCTATTTTTATATAAATTGATTCAGCATCCTCTACTCCAGCGGCTAAACCGTATCAGGCAAATGGGATTAGCTTTTTTTGTATATCCCGGAGCACAACACACACGCCTACACCACTCTATAGGAGCTATGTATCTGATGGATGAGGCAATAAAGGTTTTACGGATAAAAGGGCACGAAATAACAGACGACGAGGCAAATGGAGCGTTAGCTTGTATATTGCTGCATGATGTAGGACATGGCCCGTTCTCTCATGCTTTGGAGCATACGTTGACAAATGGTATCCATCACGAAGATTTTTCTTTGGCACTTATGAATTACCTAAACAAAGAGCTAAAAGGAGAATTAAGCACATGTATATCAATATTCAAGAATGAATATCCAAAGAAATTCCTGCATCAGTTAGTTAGCGGGCAGCTCGATGTTGATCGCCTCGATTATCTTCGACGAGATAGCTTTTTTACAGGTGTAACGGAAGGAAATATCGGTTCGGCTCGTATCATAAAAATGCTTGATATAAAAAACGATAAACTGGTAGTAGAAGCAAAAGGTATTTACTCTATCGAAAACTTTTTGACCTCACGCCGATTGATGTATTGGCAGGTGTACCTTCACAAGACGGCCGTTGCCGCCGAAAAGATGTTAATAAAAGTTCTGATACGGGCTAAAGAATTAACAAACAATGGAGTTAACTTATTTGCATCTCCTGCTTTGCAGTATTTCTTGCAAAAAAACATAGATAAAGCCTATTTCGAAAAGAAAATGGATGAAGTACTGCTTCACTTTGTTAAGTTAGATGATAATGATATTTGGAGCGCACTCAAGGTGTGGGCTGATCACGATGATGTAGTATTATCAAAATTGAGTGATTGTCTTGTTAACAGAAAATTGTTCAAGATAGAAATTACGAATGAAGAGCTTCCGGCCTCTTATATACAGAAGTATATAGAGCGATATATGAGTGAATTTAATATTACAGAAAATGAAGCGGCCTATTTCTGTTCCTCAGATGTTATCTACACCAATATGTACAATGAAGTGGATGACAGCATTGATATTTTATATAATGATGGGACGATAAAAGACATTTCCGCTGCTTCGGATATGCTGAATATACAATTGCTATCAAAAAAAGTAGAAAAGCACTATTTTTCTTATCTTAAGATATTACCGACAAACAATTAAAATAAAGATATATTACTTTTGTACTTAATTATGAATATAGTACAGGTCGAACAATATATAGACGAGCACCAACTATTAGAAGACGGTAGCAAGGTTATTGTAGGGGTTAGCGGTGGAGCCGACTCTGTCGCTCTACTGGATATCCTGCACTCGTTGAAATATAAGTGTGTGGTGGCACATTGCAACTTTCATCTTCGGGGAGAAGAGTCTAATCGTGATGCTTTTTTCGTAGAAGAATTATGCCAGAAGTACAACCTTAAATACGAAAGGGTAGATTTTGATACAGAGGCCTATGCCGAGATTCATTCCATCTCGATAGAAATGGCAGCAAGAGAATTGCGATATAATTGGTTTGAACAAATAAGAACAATCCACCTGGCTGATAAGATTGCGGTCGCACATCATCGTGACGATTCGGTAGAAACCATACTTCTAAACCTCATAAGGGGAACAGGGATAAGAGGATTGACGGGAATAGCTGCCCAAAACAATAACATTATTCGCCCCCTTCTATGCCTCAGCAGAAAAGACATCTTAGAATATCTTAAAGACAGGGGATTGAAATATGTAGATGACAGTACCAATAATGAGGACTTGTATACACGAAATAAGATAAGGCTAAATATTATCCCATTGCTGGAGACAATCAACCCATCGGTAAAAGATTCTATTATCCGCACAGGCGAGCATTTATCGCAGGTGGAGAGTATCTATAATTTTTATATCCAACAGGTAAAGGCAGATGTGTTGAGTGACGATAGCATCAACATCAGAACGCTGATTAAATATTTAGAGCCGGAAGCGATACTCTATGAGTTGCTTGCTCCTTACAATTTTAATACAGCAACAGTAAGACAAATTTTTGAATCGATCATAAGTCAGTCCGGAAAGATATTTTACTCCGACACGCACAAGCTGATTAAGGATAGGGAATTCTTTATAATAAAAAAAAGAGAGAAGCTCTCAGTAGACAGCTTTCTGATAAGGGAAGAAGATCGCTTGATGAGCTATCCATTACAACTATCTATCGAAACAATCCAAATAGATAATGGCTTTGTAATAGAAAAAAATAAAAATATTCTCTATCTGGATAAAGATAAAATAAAATTTCCGTTAACACTCAGAAGGTGGCATCAAGGCGATTGGTTTATTCCATTCGGGATGAAGGGCAAGAAAAAGGTCAGCGATTATTTCACCGATCAGAAGTTTACTTTGTTCGAAAAAGAAGAAGCCTGGCTACTTTGCTCAGAAAATGATATTGTGTGGATTGTCGGCGAACGTTCCGACGATCGATTTAAAATAGACAAATCTACGACGCAAATCCTAAAGATACAGATAACAGATAATCCATTATAAAAAAAGCACCTCTATTATAAAAAATGACGAATATCTTTTATAAATCTACTTAATGGCAAAAGATTAAAAAATAAGGATATTATGTTCAAGTTAATATAAAAACTAAATATTTTTAGTCTTTTCTTTATATTTTGCCTTTAAATCATCAAGGGTTGTCTGATGCACGTGTATATATTTTTCACCTGATTTCAACTTAGCTTCAATCTCTTTTTTCAAGTCATTATCTATTATTGATAAAGCAATATATTTTGTAAAGAATGTTATTTGCTTTTTAATGTATCCATTCATAATATACCAAGACTCTTTTTCCCTTTTTTCGTCTATTATCTTTTGTTTTTCTATTTTTCTCAAAAACATCTCATTTTCTCTTTGAAACTTCGCATCTTCTCTGAGTAATTTTCTAGCCAAAGCTAAAGTTTCTCTTTCTTCTGCTTTTTTTCTCTTTTCAGCTTCTTTTTGCGCTGCTTTATGAGCTTTTGAAATACCAGATATTATGCCAATTCCTAGTTTAAATAGACTATTAGCGGCTTTACTAGAACTCTTTTTTCTACCAAAAGGATTTCTTGAATATCCTATACCCATAGTTTATAGAATTTAAGGTTTATTCTACAAACTTAAAAAAATCATTTATTATCCTCTTGTTTCTTCTAAGAATTTTTCAATATTATCGATTGATTTTATTTTTCTAATCCTCTCAATCTCTTTAATAAATCTACTATTTTATCAGAGGTGCTTTTTTATTTAGTTTGATATTTATTTCAATTCGTATCCGGCTCCCTTAGCGTATGCTTTTTGGGTATTTACCAACTGCTCAAAACTCGCATTATAAGCATCCATTTTAGCATCATATTCGTCCGAAATCTTATCAAACTCTTCGTCCGAAGATTCTTCTGTTAAAGTCGTAAATTTCCTTCCGGCTTCTACGATTGCTCTTAAATCTTGGTATGCTTTCAAAGCAGCATTTTTAAATTCCTCTGCACCTTTTGGAGCTTCTAAGGCCTTCACAATATTCAGTTCAGCGTCTATCTTTACCAATGCACTATCTGTTGCAGCAGCAATACTTTCATAAGAACCGGAAGCAATAGCCGCAGAAAGAGTCTCTGTATACGAATCGCTTACATGAGAAATCGTCTCATTCGCCTCAACAATCGTATCGTTAAATTTAACAGGAGATGTTCCACCACAAGAAGTTAAAATAAGACTTACTGTGAGTAATGATAATAATAATTTTTTCATTTCTAATTATGTTAAGATTTTTAATAAGAAATCAAAGATAGCTAAAACATATATTGAAGCCAATCTTTTAGGAAGATAAGGCTCTCTTCTTAGCCAAGAACTCTTTGATTCCTCCGATATGCTCACGCACTTTTTTATCCGAAAATTCATATACTTTTGTCACCAGCCCGTCCAAAAAATCACGGTCGTGGGAAACAAGGATAACTGTTCCATCATAATCTAGCAAAGCATTCTTCAGAACCTCTTTAGTCTTCAAGTCCAAGTGGTTTGTAGGCTCATCGAGAATAAGCAGATTTACAGGCTCAAGCAACAGCTTTATCATAGCTAAGCGTGTTCTCTCCCCTCCCGAAAGTACTTTTACTTTCTTCTCCGAATCGTCCCTGTTAAACATAAACGCTCCCAGAATATTACGAATTTGAGTACGTATATCCCCTTCGGCAACCCGATCAATGGTTTCAAAAACTGTCAGATCCTCATCTAACAAATCAGCCTGGTTCTGTGCAAAGTAACCAACCTGTACATTATGTCCTAAAAGTATACTGCCATCGTATGATGTTTCGCCCATCACGCATTTTACAAATGTAGATTTTCCTTCTCCGTTCTTTCCTGCCAAAGCAATTTTCTCGCCACGCTCTATCATTAGATTGGCATTTTCAAAAACCAGATAGTCATCATATTTTTTCGTTACCATATCTACCGTCAACGGATAATTACCCGAACGTGTAGCCGGCTGGAAGCGAATACGGATTTGCGATTTGTCTTCTTCATCTATTTCCACACGTTCCATCTTTTCCAATTGGCGGATACGGCTTTGCACAAGCACCGCTTTAGCCGCTTGCGCTCTAAAGCGTTCTATAAATTCTTCTATCTCGGCTATCTGTTTTTGCTGAGCCTCCCATGCATGTATTTGCTGTTGGCGACGCTCCTGTCTCAGTTCTACATATTTAGAATAGTTTACCTTATAGTCGTAAATACGCCCCATCGTCAACTCAATCGTACGTGTAGTTACCGCATCGATAAAAGCACGGTCGTGGGAAATAAGAACCACAGCTTTTGCCTGAGTATTTATAAAGTCTTCGAGCCAACCAATAGATTCTATATCAAGGTGATTTGTAGGCTCATCGAGCAACATCACATCGGGATTACTCAACAAGAGTTTAGCAAGCTCGATACGCATACGCCATCCTCCACTAAACTCATTGGTAGGACGATCGAGATCGGCACGCTTAAAGCCCAGACCAAGTAATGCTTTTTCTACTTCACCTTCAAAGTTGACATCTTCTACCATCGCCAAACGTTCGTGGGCATGAGTAAAATCATCAATCAGTTTGGCATAATCATCAGATTCATAGTCGGTACGTGTTTCCAACTGCTTATTCATATCCTCGATCTTTGCTTGCAAATCGAAGATATAAGAGAATGCTAAAGATGCTTCTTCACGGACAGTACGTTCATCGGTAATTTTCATTACCTGAGGAAGATACCCAACGGTAACGCCATCAGGCCCGGTTATTGTCCCTCTGAAGTGGGTATTGACACCTGCCAGAATTTTGAGCATAGTACTCTTCCCTGCCCCATTCTTACCAACAAGCGCAATTTTATCTTTATCATTAATTATATAGCTGATATTATCGAACAATACTCTATCCCCTAACTCAACTTTTAAGCTGTCAACAATTAACATCGAATCTGTATTTTATTTTTTGAAGGTGCAAAGGTAGAGAAAAATAAGACACGAAATATCAAAACGAATTACTGTTAATCGTTATCGTTGGAAATAGCAAAGAGAAGAGACGGCCATCTCCTCTCTTCTGAATAATAAAAAGATAAGTAATATTTTTTTAGCCTTACCTTACTTGAATGAAGTAAATTTCAGGCAAACAGGCATATCCAGTTCTATATCCTTATATGTATTTTCTAAAAGGCCAGTAACCCTGTCTATAAGAAATATTTGGATGACATCATTATCGCGACTTGCCACCAATAAGAATTTACCATTCGGAGTAATCACGAAATTACGTGGATGCACTCCTGTTTCCTGATAGCCAACTTTGGTTAACTTACCATCTACCTGATTTATAGAGAATATTGCGATACCATCTCCTTTCAGGCGGTTGGATGCATAAAGGAATTTGCCGTCAGGCGACACATGAATATCGGCACTACCCTTTGCGCTAAGCGTATCAGCTTGGATTGTTTGAATTTGAGTCAAATTACCGGCGTTAGCATCGTAGTTGAATGCGATAACAACGCCCGACAGTTCATTGATAAGGTATGCATACTTTCCATTCGGATGAAAATCAAGATGCCTTGGTCCCGATCCGGGTGCTACATCAAAAGCGGCAGGTGTTCCTACTTTGAGATAGTTCCCCTCATTACTTTCATTTATACCAAATTTATGTATTTTGTCTGTTCCCAAATCATCGGCGAACAAATATTTCCCATCAGGAGAATAGCGTACACAATGCAGGTGAGGAGCTTTCTGACGCTCTGCATCTGCCCCTTTTCCTGTAAAACGAATCAATTGAGTAGCCGTAGTCAGCGTTCCGTCACCATTAATATTAAAGGCTGTAATACTACCACCCGAATAATTAGCGGTAACAACATGCTTGCCGGTTTTGTCGAGCTCTATATAACAAGGATCAGCACCACCTGTCAATTGCGAATTTAGAAGTTTTAGAGTGCCATCTTTCTTATCGAAAACGAAAGCATTGGCCGCAGCTTTTGCGTCTCCAGTTTCGGAAACAGAATAAACATGCGTACCTTCTTTATTGATAGTAAGGTATGATGGATTGGTCACCTTAACCACACTTTTATATTTGGAAAAACCTGAAACGGTATCAAATTGATAAACATAAATACCTTCGCTCTCGCCTGTTGTATATGTACCCACCAGCAGGTACAAACTTGTTTCGTCTGAGATAGTTTCTGCACTCATATTTGTTGTATCCGACGGATCAATATTTGAATTATCCACATTTGTTTTTTGTTTGCAAGAAATAAGGGAAAGAACAGCGAAAGCTGTAAATAAAATATATTTACGCATAATACTCTATTTTATGTAAAAGATGAACCTGAAAATGTTTACTAGAACAAAAGAAGGCAAAAATTATCAGTTTACGGCATTTTTTCAATACAAAATTCAAAAGAAATATTTTGCTTTAATAAGATTAAAAAGCTATCTTTGTCGGCTGAAAAAGAAGAAACAATTTAAACTACTATAAAATGAAGAAAGATATTCATCCAGCAAACTATCGTCCGGTTGCTTTCAAGGATATGTCAAACGATGAGGTATTTATTTCACGTTCAACTATCAATGCTAAAGAAACTATCGACATAGATGGTGTTACTTATCCATTGGTGAAGCTTGAAATCACAAGTTCTTCTCACCCGTTCTATACAGGAAAACAAAAACTTGTAGATACAGCAGGACGTGTTGATAAGTTTATGAACCGTTACGCTAAGCGTACACAACCAAAGAAATAATTGTAATTTAATTACAAGTTTAACTAAAAAAGGCTATTCGAATGAATAGTCTTTTTTAGTATGTATATGTCAATTATTTTAACCAACTACCTTTTCTAATTTAGTTATAGTCTCGTTGCCTAATTTGGTCTTCGATTCGATATGCTTCAATACAGTTTCCACAAAAGGATTTTCCTCAAAAATACCACGCACTTGTTCAAAGTCTATTTTTTGCTGATGCTTGTCTCCATCGACCCCAAAACCCGTATGAGAAGATAAAGAGAATTCCTTCTTAGCATCATCGTAAATCATTCTATCCAGTTCTACAACAGCTTCTTTCCATTGACTAACAATATTAATAATATCCTGAGCCGTAATTGTATCCAAGGACAGATTATAATATTGCTGTATCTTATCCCATGCCCAAGTCCATTCCAATGAGTAATAGTTTTTATGCAGTTGCTCAAAAATAGCATTCATTTCACTCACATGTTTTATATTATCTGATTCTATATCATCTATAAGCTTATCTATCTCTGAACGAGGGACAAGCATACCGCCCACATCACTCCATTCATTCAGTCCCACTTCGGTGTCAGGTTTCAAACATTCCCTGATCTCCTCATTGCTAGTGTATGAACACTTCGATAAGCGTGAAATAATAGAGTTCCCAAGAAACTTGTTAATAGCCATATTGTACAATTTCAATCCTCTCTTCAGAGAAGTTCCTTTGATACGGCAACTCTGATATGTGTACGATCCCGATGTTTCGCCACAGGTCTCTTTCAGCCCTTCCAATATTTCGATCGCCTTAAACATTTTCTGTATTGTATAGGGACTCAATAGGTTGAAGTTTATCTGATCTAGTTTTTCAGGATCTTTTCGTCTATCTCTTTTCGGAAATTTCTGTGCATCACGAATCGTACCTACACTTCGCAAATTAATACCGGGAACCAATACCGACTCATCTTTATCCTCTATCAGATAAGAGAACGGCATATCGGAGGTATCTGCATTATAATAGTGGCGTCCCATAATAAGAGAAAAAGCTCCGATGCGTGAAGGCCATAAGATATACGAATTACTGGTTGTTTTTCCTCCACGCTCTACAATACCCTGATGGATAGGCCCCAGTTTGTACATGTGATTACTCTGGTTAGATCCCGAACCTGCATTCATAAAAGAAAACATTCCGGCAATCAAGAGTGTAGACTTGTGATGAGTCACAGTATAAGGCCCGGCAAATAAAGCACAGGCTTCACCATTCTCACCCTGACAATTGCTAAAGAATAAAGAATCGCTCGCCGAATAGGTATGCCCTAATTGGCATGATTGCCCTACAAAGCAGCGGGTAAGCATCGTCCCGTCTTCAACCCGTGAACCCGAACAAACAATAAAGTCGTTCGCCATTACGCTATATCCGATATGAACAGGATCATACTGATTACTGTTAATGCTTCCATTTTCCAGATGGCGTGCTCCTTCTATTGTGGCGTAATCCCCTATGTGTACATTTTTTATTGCTCCTGCATTTACAATCGTCACATTATCTCCTATGTAGCCAAAATCAGAGGTACGTTCTTTGGCATAATCAGCGACCATACCCTGAAGTTTTTTTATCAATACAGGTCGATGACGATAAAAAGAAAGAATATACGCAAAATGAGCACTCAGTTTATCATAGATCATAACCTCGCGCCCGCCCGTTTCGTTTAATACCGAAACCTCTATTCCATTTCCAAACGATGATTGTCCTTCTACATAGAGATGATGTATGTTTTGTATGCGCACATTGTTGCCAATACGATAATTGGCTATATAATTCTGTACATTTTCGATAAGCACATTATCACCTAATTCACAATTATGGAGGCAAGTATGTTTCAGACCTGAATGCTTTTTCAGCCCTCCCGGCAATGTGAATTCATCCTCAAAAACACCTAGCTTAACTTTGCCCGAAAAATTGGTATGTTTAACATAGTCCGGTTTGAAATTTTTATGTACCGAAATATTGTTCCAGTTATCGGCTAAGCAACCCTGACTCTCGAGTCTTGTTATTTCTTCCGGGGTTAGATTTCTGTAATCCATATATTATATTTAGATTAAAGCTTGAATAAAAAAACGATTTGTATACATCTTACAATAATACACACCGTATTTTTATCAACTGAGACAAATTTAATAATAATGTCTTTCAGTACTATCGAAATTCTATCTTTTTAATAAGAAACCCCGATTATAGTTTAATTTATAATCGGGGTTTCTTACTTTATATTAATTCGCATCCGCTACTTCAATATCCTCTATCGGTGTGGATAAGCCCTCTATCCGCCGCTGTAAGCTATATTTACTTATCAGATCGACAATTTCAGGGTCGAGAGGTGCGCGATAAACCTTCGACGGATCTAACTCGCAGGCACGCATCAAGTGATCGATTGCCTCATTATCCTTATTTGAACGAATCGACAGTATGGCTCTCAAATATTCTGTGTTTCCTGTTTCAGGCAAACCATCCAATACTTCTTTAGCCTTGGCATTATACCCCATACATATCAAGCACAATGCCGTATTGTAATCGGGATAATCGGACAAAATTTCCAAAGCCTTCCAATACTCTCTGTCTTGCAGTAGTTTCAATCCTTTTTCGTAGTTTGGTCTTTCCTGAACATCCAGCGCAGTTTCTTCGGTCATACCCGGACGATGCATATTAAACTCGAACGTCGCTTTATTTAGCAACGGATAGATAGAATCTCGAATCACCTTATAGTCGTCCGCAAAATCTTTCTTTATCTTGGCTTCCGTCTCATCGGGATCTATAGCCCCTTCGAGAAGTGCAAGAATCTGTGTCTTATTCATTATATCATTTCGCTGCTGAATCTGGTTTGCTAATGTATTCCAGTCTTCTCCTCCAAACTCGACCTTAATAACATTGTTGGCATCATTCACTTCGCCCGACAGTGACTTAACAAAGTACTCTTTTATCGCATCGGCTCGTTTTTCGGTTAATTTATAGTTTTTGTCGTATGATCCATCCAGCGCTGTAGTTACTCTAAGAACAATACTGTCGACAACAAACTTACCATCTTCAGTAAATGCACGGTATGTATTTAACACATTATTAATTTGGGCTTTATTATCCTTATAATTGATACCAAAAGCAGATTGCCCGGGCTGAAACTTCACATACGTAGTCAAACGATTGTATGCATCCCTATACAGTTTTGTTCTTTTATAGATCAGTGAAGTGTCTACCAACTGCGACAATGACGATATAAAATACGAAATCGTATCTCCGGGTGCCATCATATAACGGCTTCTATCCACAGCATCTACACGCCCATTCATTGTCAAGCTAAGTTTTTTAAGACCCACTGTTACCGGATGATCTTGCTTATATAGATATACAAAATCACGACCCGTATCTATGATTGTATCCAAACGAACACCTTCTTCGTAAGGAAATGGTATCATTTCTTTTGCCACCTCTCCTTTACGCTCTTTCTTCATCTCATTTTCGGCAATAGCCTCAAACAGATATCTGTTTTGAGCTATTTCGATAGAGTCACTTTCGGTGAGTACATTGTTTATTATATCATCCAACGAACGCCCTTCTTCGTACGCTTCACGAAATTTTGCCGGCATCTTCATATAGCTTACCTCAAAGTTCTTATCATCCAACACAAGAGCTTTTGCATTCTTATTGAACTTCTTCATGTATTGAGCAAACAAGCCCACGGTATCTTTACCATTAGCCATATCGCGGATCACCTGTTCGCGTGCCTTACGCACATATTCATTATAAAAGCGTTGACGATATCCTTTGAGTTTAGCTAGCTCGGCTGCGTCAAATTTACTTTTCTCTGTCTTCCATTTCTCATATTCCATCTGCTTGCTCCACTCCCTGTAATATTCTTCATAATACAAGTTCTGGCGATTTCTGATATCTTTTTCAGCTCCGTCTCTATCGAAGAATACCTCGTCATATTTATCATTTCCGACAATAGACTTCATATAATTATCATATTCGGCATAATCCTGCTTTTGCTTTGCAAGAAAAGCTTCACCTTTAAGTACTACATCTTTCAGTGGTATAATAGAATCGTTGTGGAACAGTTTAGGAGATAGTGTCATTCTGAAATTTTCAGACAAAAGCTCTTTAGGAACTCTTACTAAAAAATCTACTTTTACTCGTCCATTGCGCTCAGGCGTAAAGCGAGACTTAGCCGTAACCACAACTTCTGATAGTTGTTGCACCTCGTTAAGGCTGGTTGCTTTTTTACCTTCTCGGTCAACAGACTCTGTTATATTTTCAGCATTAGTAAATGTTACTTCTTCAGAAACAGTCCTTGTGCCTCTTACATCCACCCCCTTCTGAAATGGAAGTTCTATTGTTGCTCTTTTCAATTGCTGCATAAATAATGGCTTCACCATTGCTTCTTTGGGCTTATCTTTGGAATAAGAAAAGCCTCGCCCTGCAACATCCTCTCCACGGGAAGCTCTTATATTACGAACCGACTCCGAAGATTTACATGAGAGCATGATGAATGATGTTATTACCAGAAAAAGAATAGAAAAACATGTTGTCTGGACAACACGTGTAGTAATGTTTGTTTTCATAAGTTTGCTTTCGTGTATCATTAAACAATAATGATCTGTATATTGTATAGTTTTTGTAAAAACAGTGCAAAGATAGACAATGTCTACCAATATTTAAACAAATAAAATTTAATTTTTCGGAATAAAACAAAAGCCGACCATCTTTTCTATCAGAATAATAGTCATTTAGCTCTACGCACCTCTCCAAAACAGATATTAGATAAGTCTTTCAGCAATATGTTAAAAAACAAAGAATGCCGGATATTTATAACCCGACATTCTCTTTCTTATTCATCTTTATTATCGATAAGAGTTTCTTTCTTCTTTTTTATTCGTCCTGCCTTTCGCAGTGCCTGATCAAGTATATATTGAATTTGTCCGTTAGTACTACGAAACTCATCGGCAGCCCATTTTTCTATTGCTTCCATCATCTCCGGATCGACTCGCAAGACGAAACTTTTAACTGCTGATTCCTTTTCTTTCTTAGCCACAATTATATATTTATTGATGAAGCGTTCCGGCATTTACAATTGGTTGTGCTGCTTCGTCGGCACATAACACGACAAGCAGATTGCTAACCATTGCAGCCTTACGCTCTTCATCCAATTCCACAATTCCTTCTTTCAAAAGTTTATCCAATGCCAGTTGAACCATACTTACAGCACCTTCTACTATCTTTTCGCGAGCAGCAATAATCGCATCAGCTTGCTGACGACGAAGCATTACACTCGCAATTTCGGCGGCATACGCCAGATAATTGATGCGTGCTTCTATTACTTCTATACCCGCAATCGCCAAGCGGCTATTCAGCTCCTCTTCGAGCTTCTCACTGATTTCACCATTATCGGAACGTAATGTTACATCACCGTCTTTGCTTTCATTGTTGTCGTATGCATACATACCGGCTACCTGACGTAAAGCAGCATCGCTTTGTATCTTTACAAAGTTCTCGTAAGCCTGCATTCTGTTCGAAGATTGAATATAATTATTCACTGAACCCATAACTCCCGAGATAGAAGATGTATCGATATCAAACATCGCCTTATACGTATCTTTTACTTTCCAAACCAGCACAGAACCGATCATAATAGGATTACCAACTTTATCGTTCACCTTTATAGGCGGCACATCGAGATTACGTGCTCTGAGTGTCAGTTTCTTTTTATTATAAAAAGGGTTCACCCAAAGAAAACCGTTGTCGGTAATAGTCCCTTTATATTTCCCAAAGAAAATCATTATTCTGGCTTCGTTAGGCTCTACAACCATAAATCCTAAAACGGCAAAAGAGCATAAAAACATACAACATACAGCTATAAACACTAAGGGAATATAACCTAAGCTAAAAGACCAGATACTCGCTACCAATACTACAATAATGATAAATAAGGCTAGGAAGCCTGAAATCTTAGTGCCTTTAAAATCTTTCTCGAGTGTTTCCATATTTATTATGATATTAAAATGATATCATAAAAATAAATATAATTTTGAATAGCACAAAACAATTTACAAAAAAAGAGCCTTATTATTCAACAAGACTCTGAACGTATATATATAATATTAATCAATTCGATTCAAATTCGAGTATCTCACCATACTCTGCCAACTTATCGAAAGCTCCTTGCAAGTCTGTTTGTCCAAAGTAAACTCTAAAACAATTGATAACTCCACCATGAGCAAAAACAACAACAGAAGAATAATCCTTCTTTACCAATTCGTCGATGAAAGATGCAACACGTGCATACATCTGATCGAAAGATTCGCCATTGGGTGTGGGTGTCCTGATCCAGTCCTTGTCCCATTCTTCCATATCAATGCGATCCCATTCTTTCATCTCCCAATCACCAAAGTGCAATTCTTTCAGGCGATCGTACAATTGAATATCGGTAAAACCACAATATTCAGCAAGGCGCTTCGCTCGGCTTAGCGGGCTTGAAAAAACAGCATCAAACTCCAAGTCTTGCAACTTTTGCTTCACCACCTCAGCTTCGCTCTCAAAGGTCTCTTTTAGCGGTACATCCGTTTGTCCGTAACAAACACCATTAACTCCTACAGCCGTGTGGCGCACTATATATATTTTCATATTTAAACTTACGTATAGATAATAATTCTCCCTAGCATAATTTCAGGATAATACTTATCCCCAGAAAGAAAGACAATTCGCATAATAGAAACATTGCACCGCAACAATCTCCTGTATACCCTTGTATCTTTCTTCTCATGAGTAAAATCAATCCAAGGAAAACAAAGATAGGAAATATTATAGCCGCCCAAAAGTGAATATTTAATAATAAAACGAAAGGCAGCAAGCCAAACAAAGCCGAGATAAGAGCCGTGCGCAAAGACATTTTCTTATATACTGTTTTCGATTTACTAGTTTCCGCATTTCGGGCATAAGGAAGAAATAAGGTAATTTGTGAACTGATAAGCTTGCATAACGGATCGCCCACCAAAATTACAGTACAAGCCAAATACAGACCTAGATTTTCTAAAAAAAAATAAAAGAATAAGAAGTAAAATATCAAGCTGATTACTCCATAAGTACCGATGTGCGAATCTTTCATTATCTCCAATATGCGTTCGCGGGTAGTACCACCGCCAAAGCCATCGAAGAAATCGGCAAAACCGTCTTCATGCAATGCTCCTGTAATGAGCAAGCGGCTAAGAAGAGCCACAATAATGGCAATGGAGTAAGGTAAGATCTGAGCAGCGCACCACAGCACCCCTGCCATAACGCCGGCAGTAAGCCAGCCTACTACAGCCCAGTAGTTTATCACCTGCTTAAAATATTCGGCAGGGACATTAAATGCTTTTATACGCCAAAAAGGTAAGCGTGTAAAAAAGACGAGTGCTGCTGCTATTTGTTTCATCAGTTATAAGGATTACCTTTCGGAAAGGCAAGTTGCAATTTTAAAAATATTTCGTTACTTGGATTTCTTTAAATGAATTCATCTCATTTATCATACGCACGGCCGAATCGACGATAGGATATGCGCAAATAGCACCTGTTCCCTCTCCCAACCTAAGTCCTAAACTAAGAATAGGTTTTGCATTCAGATACTTCAACACTAGCTTATGTCCGGCCTCATCTCCCTGATGCCCAAAGACAGCATAGTACAGAACATTGTTATTCAACTTTGATGCCACCAACATACAGTTTGTCATAATAAAGCCATCGATAAGAATTATCATTTTCAGTTCGGCAGCCTTGAGCATAGCACCTACAGTCATCACCATTTCATAACCACCGAAATAACGCATAATATCTTCGACAGAAGCATCACCGTTGTAATTATCCATCGATTGCTTCAACACCTTATACTTATGGTTGATAATATTGCCTGTATGATCACAGCCTGCACCAATACACTGATCCAAAGGGATACCTGTGAGGTATGTCATCCATAGCGAAGACGAAGAGGTATTTGTAATCCCCATTTCGCCAAAGCTAATCACGTTACATCCCTCATCAAAGCAAGCTTGTACGCATTCTGCACCCGATTGTATGGCTTGTTCCATTTCCTCTTTAGTCATTGCAGCTTCATGCAGATAATTCCGTGTGCTTTTTCGGATCTTCTTGTGAATAATCGGATCTTCGGGCTTGAAGTCGAAATTAACACCGGCATCAACAACCTTTAGATTCAATCCGTGCTGACGTGCCAAAAAGTTGATTCCTGCTCCTCCATTCCAAAAATTTGCTATCATCTGATAGGTTACCTCTTGCGGCGATGGGCTCACCCCTTCTGCTGCAATACCGTGATCTCCTGCAAATACGATGTGACAAGGATTTGTCAACTTCGGATTCAAAGATTGTTGTATCCAACCGATTTGCATAGCCAACTCTTCGAGTTTACCCAAAGAACCTTTAGGCTTTGTGAGGTTATCAATTTTTTCTTGTAAGTAAGAGCGTACTTCGTCTTCCGGTTTTTCGATGTTAAATTGTTGCATTGTATATTTAGTTTCTTTTAGATTTTAATTTTACAGACGCTTTTCGTTGCTATGCTGTTGGCTCAAAATATCTGGTTTTGAAAGATTCGTCGTATTCGACAAAATGTTATGTTATTAAAAACAAAAACGACAGAATTTATGATCATTTCACTTTCAGGGGAATACCCGAAACCATCAGATAGACCTCATCAGCGTTTTCGGCAAGATATTGATTGAGCCAGCCTTGCAAATCGGCAAATTTACGTTGCAAGTCGTTTTGAGACATTTCGCCCATGCCTATTTCGTTTGTAACAAAAATAAACACAGCATCTTGAGCAACAAGCTTTCTGAATTCAGATTTCAGAGCGGTAAGAGCAGCTTCAACATCCGAATTCAGATCGAAGAAAAAATTCGTAGCCCATAGCGTAACACAATCTATAAGCACTACTTTATTGTCAAAGGAATGCTCACTCAAGAATTTCTCTTCTTCTACATTTATCCAATTATCTGCCCGCTCGGCTTTGTGCCTTTCTATCCGCTGACGATGTTCGTCATCCCATATTCGCGAAGTTGCCAGATACACTGGATTGGGAGACAAAGACAATGCTAACTGTTGTGCATAGCTGCTTTTACCCGAACGTTGCCCTCCTGTTATAAGGGTTATTTGCTTAGCCATTTATTTTCTCTTATACAAAAAATCTTTCCAGCGTTCTTCTACGTCACCTGCTTTATACATTTCGTAACGAGCCATTGTGAAGAACAAATCGGACAAACGATTTATAAATCGCATAACGGCTGCAGGAACTTCATCCTGCTTGTTTAAAGTCCACAAGCGACGTTCGGCACGACGAGCCACAGCACGAGCCAACTGCAAGTTTGCTGAAACAACTGTCCCCCCGGGTAAAACGAATGTTTCGCTGGGTCCCATTTCATCTGTCATTTTATCCATGCATTCTTCGCAAAATTTATCCAGATTTTCATCCAGAACATTTTGGTTTGTAGCTCTTATATCCGATGGTGTAGCCACCTGAGACATGACAACCATTATCTCTGTTTGTATCTTGAACAGAATAGGCTGCCACTCATGATCTGAAGATAAGTGAGCCCGAACGACACCTATTACAGAGTTCAGCTCATCGATTGTACCATTGGCTTCAATTCGTGGATGATCTTTACTCACACGTTTTCCTCCAAAGATTCCAGTTTTACCTTTATCTCCTCCTCGGGTATATATTTTCATTTTTTATGGTATGTATTATATTATATATTAAAGAATTTCCTTCTGTCATTCTGAAAGATATTAAAGAAGTCAACACGACAAGATTAACTCCCATATAAAGTCTAACAAAGATACAACAAGTAGAGATGAATCTATCCCATTTTTTAGGCTTTTTCATATAATTTATCTAATAGGATGAGTAGACAAAAGAATGGAAAGGGAAGAGAAAAGTAACAGCAATAAAATAGGAAAAGAGCTGTTACCTTTGTTACTTTTTAACAATTAATTCGTGCTTAACAATACATTCTCTATCTCACTTTTTAGTTTATCTTTGTCTGTAATTTAATTCGTTAACGTCAACCTCATGCGATTAAACATTTGCATCGTTTCAATTTTTATCTGTCTCTTACTGGCAACCTCATGTACCGAAAAGAAGGTAGTATTCAACCAACGGGAATTTATCTCTCTTTCGGGAAAATGGCACTGCGACCTTGGCGAAATAAATCTGCCCGGAAGTGTAGATGAAAGTCGTCTCGCACCCCGCAATAGTGACACTCTGAGTACAGGGCAGCTTACCCGGTTGAATCCTTATGTAGGAAAAATGAAATATACCAAAGAGATTGAAATACCGGCAGGTTCAGCTCAGAAAGAATGGCGACTGATCATGGAGCGAACAAAACCCTCTACGGTGTGGATAGACAAAGACAGCATAGGAACAAGCTCGCTGATATTATCACCTCAGATATACAATCTTGGAAAATTAGCCACAGGAAAGCACACTGTGACTATCGTAATAGACAACAGCCCTGCTTCTGTACCACAAGGAATACATGGCTCGCATGCTTGGACGGATGCGACACAAACAAATTGGAATGGCATAATCGGAAAATTCGGACTCGAAGCCAATGATGGCATTCTCATTAGCAACCTTCAGGTTTATCCAAATGTTTCTTCCAAAACAATACCAGTTGTAGCACAAATCAAATCGTCAGTAAGTGGAAAAGCCGAAATATCGGTTCAGGGATACCTATGGAATACAGCACAAAATATTGCTATACCCGAGCAAGTTATCAACATAAATCTAAAAGAGGGGTTGGAAACATATAAGTTTGATATCAACGTCGGCAACAAACACGTTTTGTGGAGTGAGTTTGATCCTGCCCTATACAAGGTTAATTTCGAAATAAAAAGTCAGAATATAAAAGACAGTTACACTATCGACTTTGGCATCAGAGACTTTTCAGCAAAAGGAACGCAGTTTGAAATCAATTCTCTAAAAACATTTCTACGGGGCAAACACGATGCCTGCGTATTTCCTCTCACCGGCTACCCGCCGATGAATAAAGAAGAATGGAAAAGACAAATGCGCATCGCCAAAGAATATGGGATAAACCATTACAGATTTCACTCGTGGACACCTCCGCAAGCGGCTTTTGATGCGGCAAACGAAGAAGGAATATATATGCAGGTGGAACTGCCATACTGGGGAGCAATGGATACGACAAATACCGACCTCAACAAATTCTTGATTAACGAAGGTGAGCATATCCTTGTCACTTATGGTAACAATCCTTCGTTCGTTATGATGGCTTTGGGCAATGAACTTGGAGGCGATGTAGAACTCACGCGTAACATTGTAACGAAATTCCGTGCATCCGACCAACGTCATCTCTATGCCTTTGGTGCAAATAATATGCTGGGTACTGCCGGACAACAACAAGGTGAAGATTTCTTTGTCACATGCCGTGTTGGCGGACAGGTAGGTTCCGACGATTACTCAACTCATACACGTGCGACCTTCTCTTTTGCCGATGCCAAAGACGGAGGGTATATGAACGCTACATACCCTTCTACCGCCATCACTTTCTCGAAAGCTGTAGAAAACTGTACTATACCGATTATAAGCCATGAGAATGGTCAATTCCAGGTATATCCCGATTATAACGAGATAAAAAAATATACCGGAGTACTGTATCCTTACAATATGGAAATATTCCGCAAACGCCTTCAGGAAAATGGACTTCAAGATCAGGCTGATGCCTTCCATAAGGCTACGGCACGTTTTGCTGCCCTCTGCTATAAGGCTGATATAGAAATGTGCCTTCGCACACCAGGATTTGGAGGATTCCAATTACTGGATTTACAGGATTATCCGGGGCAAGGAAGTGCCTATGTAGGTATACTGGATGCTTTTATGGATAATAAGGGCGGAATGGCGGCAGAAGAATTCGACGGTTTTTGTGACGAAATAGTCCCACTTTCGATTATGCCTAAATACTGCTGGAGCAATAACGAGATATTTACAGCCGAGATAAAACTAAGCAACTATTCGAAGGAAGCTCTCTCGAAAAAGAATTTGTCATGGACGCTAAGCAAAGCGCATAGCAATGTAAATGTAGCCAGAGGAGAATTTCCTATCAATATTTCTCAAGGTCATTTAGGCGAAGTAGGAAAAATAAAAGTACCTCTTCAAGATATAAATACGGCAACTCAACTCGTATTAACATTACAGACAGGCCCTCATGTAAATAAATACGATATATGGGTATATCCCGATAAGCAAGTATCTGTAAAATCGGATATAAAAGAAGCTTCGAGCCTGAAACAAGCTCTAGACTTGCTACAGCAGGGACATAAAGTATTATATATTCCCGATCATAAAGAAGTAGAAAAGCTTTCTGTGGGAGGATTGTTTACTCCCGACTATTGGAATTACGCTATGTTCAAGAATATTTCGGAATGGTTGAAAAGGGATGTGTCTCCGGGAACACTCTCTATATTGACAGACCCTTCCCATCAGCTATTCAAGGAGTTTCCGACTGAAACACATAGCAACTGGCAATGGTGGATTATATCAAAAAACTCAAGACCTTTTATTCTCGACAGAACCCCTAAAGATTACAAACCGTTGGTGCAAGTAATTGACAATATAGAGCGTAACCACAAACTTGGATTGATATTCGAAATGCAGGTTGGTAAAGGAAAATTGCTTGTTTGTATGTGCGATCTGAAAGCTATTAGCGACAAACCCGAAGGAAAACAGTTTGGGCAGGCTATAATCGATTATATGAGTTCTGCCGACTTTAACCCTGCAAGTGAATACACAGCAGAAGATATAAAAAGCCTGTTTAGCACTTCTATAAAAGAGAAGAAGATTGTAGGAGTAAAGAATATTACTACCTATAAGTAGACAGGACTTATCATTCTGAATGAAATCAAGCATCTCATATCCGATAGAGAACGTTCGTTACATTCAGAATGACAAGCTATAATAATTACTGATATAGCGTCTTAGCTATCCCCTGTTCCAAACCCCGAAGCTCAGCCAAGCCTCTGAGGCGACCAATACAGGAATACCCCGGATTGGTTTTCTTGTTCAGATCGTCAATCATCTGATGTCCGTGATCGGGGCGGAAAGGAATAGATATATTACGTTGCTGTTGTATTTCCAAGAGTCCTTTCATAACGCCATACATGTCCACATCGCCTTCGAGATGATTTGCCTCATAAAAATTGCCCTCCGCATCACGCTGAGTAGAACGTAAATGCACGAAGTTGACTCTGTCACCCAAGCGTTTGATCATATTAGGCAAGTCATTATCGGCACGCACACCGAATGAGCCCGTACAAAAACATAGTCCGTTTGAATTGTTAGGCACAGCTTCAACCAATTTATTAAAGTCTGATTCCGTGCTCAGAATACGTGGCAATCCGAGAATCGGATAAGGCGGATCATCGGGATGAATAGCCAGCTTCACACCGACCTCATCGGCAACGGGCGCAATCTCTTTTACAAACTCTATCAGGTTTTTTCTTAGCCTATCTGCATTTATATCTCTATAACGGTCGAGCTGCGCTTGGAACTCTTCAAGGGTAAAACTTTCTTCTGCACCCGGTAGTCCGGCAATCATATTACGGACTAATAGGTCTTTATCCTCCTGCGTCATTTCTTCGAAACGTTTCTTCGCTTTAGCAATATCTTCAGATGAGTATTCTTGCTCTGCACCGGGACGTTTTAGTATGAACAATTCGAACGCCATAAAAGCAGCACGCTCGAAGCGTAAGGCCTTCGACCCGTCGGGCATTGTATAAGCCAAGTCGGTACGTGTCCAATCCAGCACTGGCATAAAATTGTATGTCACAATCGTAATGTCGCATTTAGCTAGATTACGAATACTTTCTTTATAGTTATCAATGTACTTTCGGTAGTCTCCTTCCTGCGTTTTTATATGTTCATGCACAGGGATACTTTCCACAACAGACCACCTGAGACTGGCACTTTCAATTATATCTTTGCGCTTTTGTATTTCTTCCACTGTCCACACTTCACCATTCTTGATATGATGCAGTGCGGTTACAATTCCTGTTGCCCCTGCTTGCTTTATATCCGACAATGATACCGGGTCATTTGGCCCGTACCATCTCCACGTTTGTTCGCTAAGTATCATATATTATTTTTTTCTTATATTCAGTATATATCAAATAGTAAATGAATCGAATCCTCCGTCTACAAGAAGAATAGAACCATTTACAAAACCCGACGCATCGCTTACCAAATAGTGAATTGAGCCTAACAGTTCATCCGATTCTCCAAATCGACGAAATGGCGTATGTGCTATAATTGACTTTGCCCGATCGGTATACGAACCATCGGGATTAAGCAATAGCGAACGATTTTGCTCAGTAATGAAGAAGCCCGGAGCAATGGCGTTCACCCGAAAATTATCCCCAAATTTGAGAGACAGCTCTCCGGCCATATACTTTGTAAAATTGGCTACAGCAGCTTTTGCCACACCATAGCCCATTACACGAGTTAACGGGCGAAACGAAGACTCAGAAGCAATATTGATTATGTTGCCTTTGCCATTGTCTACCATCGCCTTTGCAAAAACCAAAGTAGGTAATACCGAACCAAAGAGATTGAGATCCATCACATCTCGAAATGCAGTAACATCGATATCGAAGATTGTTTTATCAGGTGGAATAGTAGCACCCGCCATATTCCCTCCGGCTGCATTTATGAGCACATCTATTTTGCCATATTTGCGGACTATCGCTTCTCTATTTTCTTCAAGGTTGGCTTTGTTCAGAACATCCGACACAAAGAAAGCCGCCTCATTGCCCGCTAGTCTTATTTTCTCAGCAAGGGCTTCTCCCTTTTCTTTAGAGCGTCCCAGAATAACAACTTTAGCACCCTGCTCTGCTAAGTATTCTGCCATCTGTGCACCTAATATACCATAGCCTCCTGTAATGGCTACAACCTTATCTTGGATATCGAATATGTTTTTTTTCATAGTTTATAATTACTGTAATAGTCAACGTTTTCTTTTATGAGTATATCTATCGGCATATAGTTTACTTTTTCGGGAACTTGCTTGAATAAGAAATAGTTCCCCATTGCTTTCAGAGCATCATATCCTTGCAGCTCGGGACGCTGCGAAAGGATGAAAGATATACGTCCATCCCTCAATCCTTTTATGTTTCGTTCGATGGCGTCATGCCCGACTAACCTAATCTTATTTTGCTGATCGGCATCAAGTTTTTCTAAGAGGGTAACCAGTTCATATATTCGTGAATTAAGAACGATCCCTCCAACCAAACCCTGACTATTATTGATAATATCTTTGACCTCAAGAAGAGTCATCGTATAATCATCGGGGTTAATTTCAATATGATGGATATTCCCCCTAAAGTTGTTATTCTCGAGATATTCCATAAATCCGTTTTCACGGGTTTTCATTTGTACAGATATCTCCTTATATCTGAAACGTATATGAGCTATTATGATATCAGCTGCTGTTCCTACCTCGTTCAATAAAAGCTTAGCAGCGATAACTCCTGTACCGAATGAGTCGCCGCCAAAGTAAGATAGGTCTTTTTGCCCCGATATACCCGAATCTATATAAATGTATGGCATGCCTTTAGCGTCCAGTTCTTTTGACAACTTGATAACATAATCGCCAAACAGAGTAGCAATCAACACGCCGTCAAACTCTTTCTCCTTAAATGAATTAACAGCATTGACAAAGGAAAAGCGATCATATTGATTGAAAAGGAAGTACTCTGTGCTTATATTGAATTTCTTCAATTCATCTGTAGCTTTATCGACGCCTTCACAGACCAACTGCCAATAATCGCCGAAAGAATAAGTGGGCGCAAGAATAGCAAACTTGTAACTCTTCTTTGATGCCAGAAAGCGGGCGACCATATTCGGCTCGTAGTTTATTTCTTTCAGAACCTTTTCAACTTTGGCTCTTTTCTCTTCTGATACCCTTCCCCTATTGTGCAGTACCCTGTCGACCGTACCGGTGGAAACACCAGCCATGCGGGCTATATCTATAATTCGTATATTCATATTTCGATAGAAACTGTATGTCTGTATACATATTACTTGATTGCAAAATTAATCTTTTAAGATTAGCAAACAATATGTGTGCGCACACATATTTAAACAATAAAATATAAACAATTGATTACGAACGGATAAATAATATCATTATGCTAAACAACATATTTTAGATGAAAGGTCAATTATTTAAAAGTACGACAGCAAAAACAGATCGACACATACCGCAAATACCATTAATATCTCCGTACGGATATTGACCCGAACAGCAATTTTAAGATCTGTGTAAGTCAGTTCTTTATCATTATATCCGATATAAGGCTTTTCGACCCGTTGTCCGAAATAGACATTCGATCCACCAAAGCGACAATTAAGAATACCGGCTAAAGCAGCCTCGGGATAGCCAGAGTTGGGGCTTGCATGCTGAGAGCCAAACTTTCGGACAAACGATAACAATGATATTTTTCCACTTACGACTATCATCAGTAAAGATGTTAAACGTGCAGGAATATAATTTGCAACATCATCTATCCGTGCAGCCCAACATCCAAATTGCTTATACCGATCGCTCTTATATCCAATCATAGAGTCTAACGTATTGACCATCTTATAGGCAAACATGCCGGGTACACCCAAAAGTATAAACCAAAATAATGGAGCAATAACTCCATCACTAAGATTTTCGGATAATGTTTCTAACGCAGCCGTACGTATCTGCTGCGGCGACAAAGCAGAAGTATCACGTCCTACGATACGGGCAACCTGTTTTCGTCCTTCTTCGACCGAAGAGTCGACAGCCACAAAGACATTTCGGACCTCATCTATCAAAGTCTTACCTGCAAGGCAAAAGAAAACCACGACAGAAGAAAAGGCTATAGACAGATATGGATTTACATAATCCAATCCTTTAATAATAAAGAAAAGAA
>NZ_DLIY01000020.1:0-127768 GCF_002483985.1 Dysgonomonas sp. UBA7630 | reverse complement strand
ATGCTATAATTTTACCCATAGCCACTACTGGATGGGGCAACCAGCGGGGGTCGCCAAACAATTTGTCGGCAGTCCAGCCTATCAACAAAGGCAAAAGAGTATACAAGAGTTTTATATCCATCCTTTAATTGCTTTTACAAACGTATCATTTTCTTCGGGCGACTGTGTTGCAACACGGAAATAATGTTCATTCAAGCCATAAAAATTAGAAGCATCACGGATTAGTATGCCATGTTTTTGAATCAAATATTCTTTTAGTTCCGAAGCTTTTTTATCCGTCAGCCGGCATAAGAAAAAATGTGTATCGGTATCATATACCTCTAGTGTTTCTATCTGTGATAATCCCTTATGGAAGCGTTTTGCTTCTGCAATATATTCTTCTACGTTTATTATCTCAGCTCCATTCTCCAATAGGAATTTACCCGCCTCTATCGCCAATCCGTTTACAGACCAAGGCATACAATATTTAGAAATCAATGCCAATGTTTCTGAACAGGCCGTTATATATCCCAACCGAAGTCCGGGAATAGCATAACGCTTTGTCATAGAATGCAACAATATCACATTCTTGTATTGCATTGCTTCTGATACAGAAAACAGCGATTTGGTTGTAAAATATTCATAAGACTGATCTATAACAATATATTTCTCAGTATGAGATATGATATATTCTTTCAACGTCTCTTTATCTGTAACTGTTCCTGTAGGATTGTTAGGGTTACAAAGCCAAACGATATCTGCTTGCTCCGGGACATCATCTATAGATTTTACCATACTGACAACATGGTCATTTACCAAACAGGCGTCTCCGTATTCGCTAAAGGTAGGGTGAATAACAGCAGAGTGTTTTCCTCTAAAAGCCTGAGCTATCATATAAATGGCTTCGGTAGCACCATTTGTTATGCAGATATTATTTGTAGCTACTTGGTTTTGATCTGCTATCAGTCTCGAAAGAGAAATTGCATCCGGCTCGGGATACGAGTGTATCGACGCTATACGAGAACACAAATAGTCATCCAATACAGACAAGTCCTGCCGGGTATATATATTAGAACTGAAATTACTTACGATTTTCTTACCGTAATTATATATATCGTCTCCGTGCCCGTTGATCATGATAAGCCGTTGTTATCTGTCATTATTTTATAAACCAAATCCATATCCACATGCTTACGAACATGGTCTGCCAACTTATTGTATTGTTCTTCTTTAAACGCCTTGAAATCGAAAGGCGTATCGGATAGTTTATCGGCATAAGGAGATAAAAGATAATCTATAACTACCCCATTGTCCAAGATACCATGTATATATGTACCAAAACATTTCTCACTTACAAAATACCCGTCTCCCCTACCATCTTCCAGTCTATTTAAAGAAGCTTGTTTTGCATTCTCTACCGGAGTAGTTGCTCCCATGTGTATTTCGTAGCCTTCACATACAGATTGGGTATTCAAGAAAGAGAACTTCACCTGACGGGTTACTTTTTCGCCTTCCATCTGTGTTGTTATAGGCAGTAGTCCTAGTCCGGGTAAGCGTTCTATATTACTTTCCACGTGATTGGGATCGCAAACCTCCTGCCCCATTATCTGATAGCCGCCACAGATACCGACTACTGTTGCTCCGTTTTTATGGGCTTTTACAATACTTTGGGCTACACCGTTGCGACGGATCTCGTATAAGTCGGAAAGAGTACTCTTACTGCCGGGTATGAGCACGATATCTGCTTTTTCTATTTCATCTGTATTATTGGTATAATAAAGATGTACACGCGGGTCACGCTCCAATACATTAAAGTCAGTAAAGTTAGACAAGTGCCTTAGTAATACGACTGCAACATTCACCTTCCCATGTGTGGCCTGAAGATTCTTTGTTTGCAGCATCACAGAGTCTTCCTCTTCTATATAAATATCCTTATAGTATGGCACAACGCCAATTACCGGTATTTGGCAAAGGTCTTCTATCATCTTAACACCCGATTCGAACAAGCGGATATCTCCCCTGAACTTATTGATAAGAATACCTTTTACATGCTTTCTTTCTTCTTCGGTGAGCAACATAATAGAGCCATAGACAGAAGCGAAAACACCACCCCGATCTATATCCGCCACCAATATTACATCGGCTTTGGCATGTATAGCCATTGGCATATTTACCAAATCGACAGCCCGCAGATTTATCTCCGAAATACTGCCTGCACCTTCCATCACCACAGGATTGTATCGCTGTGCCAAACGGTCGAATGCATCATTTACCTCTTTGCGGAGTTGCTCTCTGCCTTCCACTCTAAAGTACTCATAAGCGTGTTGATTACCTACCGGCTTTCCATTAAGCACAACTTGACAAACCTTGTCTGTAGTCGGCTTCAACAGCAAAGGATTCATATCCGTATGGCAAGGTACGCCCGCAGCTTCGGCCTGTACAGCTTGTGCACGCCCTATCTCCAACCCTTCGGGTGTAGCATAGGAATTCAACGCCATATTTTGCGCTTTGAAAGGTGCAGGACGATAACCATCCTGTAGAAAGATACGGCAAAACGCCGCAGTGATTATACTTTTACCCACATCGCTGCCCGTTCCTGCAAACATGACAGGATGAAGCTGCTTTGAGGCTTTTTGAGAATGAGACATGAAAAATGAACTATAATTTACGAGTGGTAAAGGTAGAACTTTTATCTGTGAAAAAGTGTATCTTTGAGTGTATCAATTTATCTATTATATATACGTGGAACAAAAAAGGTGACAGATCAGAAACATACAAACACCTGTTACTTTTGTTACTTTTGTCACCTTTTTCTCTAAAATAACTTTGTATCATGATAAGAATAAACATATCGGAAGAGATCAAGAACCTTTGGCCCGACTTTCACGGAGCTGCTATTTTTGCGAAGGTAAAAAACACTCTCCACAATAAGGAGTTGTGGGATGAGATCAACATATTATCGGAAGAATATAGAGCAAATCACGAGATAGAAGATATAAAAAAGAATCCGGCTATCGCAGCCACCCGAGAGGCATATAAGAAGTTTGGGAAAGACCCCAATCGCTATCGCCCGTCTGCGGAAGCCTTATGTCGTCGTATATTGCGCGATTTACCATTATACCAGATCGATACATTGGTTGACCTCATCAACCTTGTTTCGATAAAGACCGGATACTCGATAGGTGGATTCGATGCAGATAAAATACAAGGAGACAGCTTAATATTGGGAATAGGCAAAGAAAACGAACCTTACGAAGGTATCGGAAAAGGTATATTAAATATAGAAGGGTTACCTGTATACCGTGACTCTTTAGGAGGCATCGGTACACCAACAAGCGACCACGAAAGAACAAAACTAAGCGTAGAAACAACTAATTTCTTGGCTTTGATAAACGGGTATAGCGGAACGAATGGTTTGAAAGAGGCTGCCGAATATATGCAGGCCTTATTGAAAAAATATACAGACTCGGAAAAAGATAAGATAGTCTATTATTAAATGGAACGACCATGAAAATATTAACAGGCACTCAGATAAAAGAAGCGGATAGATATACGATCGAACATGAACCGATAAGTTCTATCGACCTGATGGAAAGAGCTTCTAATGCTATTGCTGAATGGATATGCAACAATATAAGTAAAGCCTTTCCCCTCTTATTCCTCATAGGAAAAGGAAATAACGGCGGCGATGGACTAGCTATTGCCCGCATTTTGTTTCATGCAGGGTATGACTGTTCGGTATATCTTCCATTCGATAAAGAGCAACTGACGAGTGAATGCGCGATCAATTTAGAACGGCTCCCTTCTTATATTGAAAGGGTTACAGATATAAATAGAATTTCCAATAAACAGATCCTTATAGATTCGTTTTTAGGAACAGGTGTAAAAGGTACTTTGAAAGAGCCTTTATTGTCTATTATCAGAAAAGTTAACTCATTACCCAATAAGGTTATTTCCATCGATCTTCCGTCGGGTATGATGAGTGAATTCGGTAATACGGATCAGACGGTTATAAAAGCGGATATTACCCTTACCCTAGAGTTTCCCAAACTTGCCATGCTTTTGCCTGAAGCCGGAGAGTATTGCGGAGAAATAATAACCCTGTCGATTGGGCTTAGCAGAGAGTATATAGAGAACGCCCCATCGCTATACCACTATATTACAAAAGAGTATATACAAAGTATAACACTCAAACGAGAAAAATTCGGACATAAAGGTACTTATGGTCATGCTTTACTTATTTGCGGATCGAAAGGAATGGCTGGTGCAGCCACCTTAGCCACAGGTGCAGCCCTACGCTCGGGATGCGGATTAGTTACTACACACATATCTTACAACGAGCGCTTTGCAATACAGGCAAATTATCCTTCAGCAATGCTCAGCCTCGATGATGAAGATTACTTCTCTTCTGTACCCAAAGATTTATCCAAATATACCGCAATAGGCATCGGCTGCGGACTTGGACAGAGACACCAGACAGGCGAGGCATTCAAAGAACTACTGACTACTTCATACAAACAACCCTTTGTAATCGATGCTGATGCACTGAATATATTAGCAGACGATTACCATATAAAGCAGCGAGTCCCCGAAAACAGTATTCTCACGCCTCACCCGGGAGAGCTCAAGCGTTTGGTTGGAGAATGGCACGATGAGGAAGAAAAGATAAACCTTGTGAGACGCTATGCAGCCAATATAAAGTCGATTATTATCGTGAAAGGAGCACACACGATGATATGCTTACCCGATGGCAATTGCTATTTTAATTCTACAGGAAATAGCGGCATGGCCAAAGGTGGTAGTGGAGACGTGCTCACAGGATATATTACAGGATTATTAGCAAGGGGATATAGTAGTGCTCATGCTGCAATACTGGGAGTATACGCACATGGACTTGCCGGAGACAAAGCTGCTGCGAAATGGGGTATCGAAAGTATGAATAGCAAAGATATTATCGACTTCCTTTAACGAAGGAAATACAAAAAAAGAAGCCCGCAAAATCACATCGCAGACTTCCTGTACCTTAACACAAACTTTACAAACTACACATTCTTATAACGACGTGCAGAATGAAAAAGTTCATGATTTCTAATTAATTAACAATATATTTATCTATTATTCTTGAAAAATATAAGAAATATTATACGCTTATCACAAGTAAATCTACACTAACCAAATAGAATAAATCTATATATAATAGATAAGCTCATAATAACGAATAACAAACTCGAAAACAACAATATATAGACGACCTCAAATAATATAAAATAAATAAGCCTAACAATATTAGTTGCAAGTGCAATTGTTTCAATAATATTCATATCTTTGTTATACCAATCACAAAGTTGTTACTTACGCACTATAATAGCTCCTCATAATTAAAAGAATAAAATTATGGAAGCTAAAAAACAGGCATTGGAAAAGAGCTTGATAAGTCTACAAAGCAACATGCTAAGCTTTGCTTTTAGATTAACATCGGATAAAGAAGATGCAAAGGACCTTACTCAGGAAGCAACCCTTAAAGTATTGAGCAGCTTTGATAAATATTACGATAATATCAACTTTAAAGGATGGGTCTTCACGATTATGCACAACATCTTTGTGAATAATTATCGCCAAGCCCTTCGCAACCAGACTATCGTNNATCAAACTGAAAATTTATATTGGATAAATCTCGCTCAGAATTCAGCTTCGGATTCTCCTGAAGATGCTTATTCATATATAGAAATATATAAGGTATTGAATACATTTAATGAAGAACATCGGGTTCCTTTTACAATGCATCTATCGGGCTATAAATATGAAGAAATAGCTAAAAAGATGAATCTACCATTAGGCACAATAAAGAGTCGTATCTTTTTTGCCAGAAAAAGGCTGCAAGAGTTACTCAAAGACTATTAATAAAACTATCAGTTCACATCCTGAGTCAGCATCAATATAAGATAAGGGCATATTTTGGAAGACAGAATATGTCCTTATCTTATTATAACAATTGTTCTTCAATAAAAGCCTATATTCGGTTCTTATCGCTAGAAAAACAAATACTTATAAATATTTTCTATAGTTCATACCCCTATAAAAAGTAGAAAACATATATCATTTATCAAAACTTCCTGCTAATTTTAGATTTTGTAGTTTGTAGTAGTGAACACTAAAAAATTATACCAATGAAGATACACGAATACCAAGCTAAAGATTTATTCTCATCCTACGGTATCCCTGTTAAAGAACAAATACTATGCTATGAGCCTGGAGAGGCAGCAGTTGCATACGAAGAGTTGGACAAGGAATGCGTAGTAATAAAAGCACAAGTATTAACCGGAGGTCGGGGCAAAGCCGGAGGAGTAAAACTCGCAAAAAGCAAAGAAGAAGCCAAAGATCATGCAAAAAATATTCTTGGACTAACCATCAAAGGTTATCCCGTTACGAAAGTCATCGTAACTGAAGCCGTAGACATAGCGTTGGAATATTATATGAGTTTTATAATAGACCGAAATACAAAGTCAGTCATACTAATGATGTGTGCCGAAGGTGGAGTAGATATTGAGGAAGTAGCAGAGAAGACTCCTGAGAAAATTTATAAATTTGCGATAGACCCGTTGGTTGGGCTGCCCGACTATCTTGCCCGCAAATTTGCCTTTGTCTTATTTCAAGACCTAAATCAAGTAAATCAAATGGCTTCTATATTACAGAGGCTATATAAATTATTCATAGATAAAGATGCATCACTAGCTGAAATTAATCCGCTGGTTACCACCAAAGACGGAAAACTATTGGCTGTGGATGCAAAAATGACATTCGACGATAATGCCTTATATCGTCAGCCGGAAATACTGAGCCTTTTTGAGCCTACGGAAGACGAAAAAGTAGAAACAGCAGCCAAAGAGAAAGGATTCAGCTTTGTAAGACTCGATGGAGAGATCGGTTGCATGGTAAACGGAGCCGGACTGGCGATGGCTACAATGGATATGATAAAACTATATGGCGGTGCCCCTGCAAACTTTCTTGATATTGGAGGAAGCTCCAACCCCAACAAGGTAATAGATGCTATGACTCTGTTATTGAAAGATCCAAAAGTAAAAGTTGTGTTGATTAATATATTTGGTGGTATAACTCGCTGTGATGATGTTGCGTCGGGTTTACTTTCTGCCTTTGAGCAACTAAAAACAGATATTCCTGTGATTGTACGCCTTACAGGCACAAATGAAAAAGAGGGAAGAGAAATGTTGATCGGAACTCGATTTAAGGTTGCAGAAACAATGGGCGAAGCCACCCGAATGGCAGTGGCAGCCTCCAAAGAATAAGCTTATTGCTGATATTAAGTAATGATCAAAGCTAAAAAAGAAAAATATGAGTATACTTATAAATGAATCAACACGATTGATCGTACAAGGAATTACCGGGAGAGACGGTAGTTTCCATACAAAAAAGATGTTAGAATACGGAACTAAAGTTGTAGGCGGAACTACTCCAGGAAAAGGAGGAACCGATATCCTTGGTGTTCCAGTATTCAATACTGTCGCCGATGCTGTAAAAGCAACACAAGCAAACACATCTATTATATTCGTTCCGGCACGCTTCGCCGCAGATGCTATTATGGAGGCGGCTGATGCAGGCATCGCACTTATTATCTGCATATCCGAAGGTGTTCCCACATTAGATGTAGTCAAAGCACACCGCTTTGTACAAATGAAAGGAGCTATGCTTATTGGCCCTAATTGCCCAGGACTAATGTCTCCTGAAAAAAGCTTGGTGGGAATATTACCCGGACAAATATTTAAGAAAGGGAATATCGGAGTTATCAGCCGTAGTGGAACTCTAACTTATGAAGTTGTATATCATTTAACAGCAAATGGTATGGGACAATCTTCAGCAATAGGAATGGGAGGAGACCCTGTTGTAGGATTATACTTCCGTGAATTACTGGAGATGCTTCAAAACGATCCGGACACAGATGCCATTGTTATGATTGGAGAGATTGGCGGAAACGCAGAAGAACAAGCCGCCGAGTATATAAAGAAGCATGTAACAAAACCCGTAGTTGGCTTTATTGCCGGGCAATCGGCTCCTCCGGGAAAACAAATGGGACATGCGGGAGCTATTATATCGAGCGGATCGGGTACTGCAGCCGAGAAAATTGCAGCATTAGAGGCTGCGAGCGTCCAAGTAGCTAAAGAACCATCGGAAATACCGGGTATATTAAAAGAAAAGTTGAAGAAGTAAAGATGATTACAACATAAAACAGAAAGAGGTTGCCTAACTTGGCAACCTCTTTCACTAAAAACCCTTTGATAAAACGAAGTTATTTAATTTCAATCTTTTTTACCTTATCCTCTAATGCCTTATTTAACTTCGGTAAAGTGATTTGCAATACTCCGTCTTTTTGTGAAGCTTCAATACTTTCTGCATCAACGTTCTCAGGTATTGCAAAACTACGTGAGAATGAAGAGGCCCTGAACTCTTGACGTAAAACTTTTTCGTTTTCATCTTTTTCTTCACTCTGTGTTTCACTCTGCGCCGAAATTTTAAGAACGCCCTTTTCTATCTCTATTCTTACGTCCTCTTTCTTAAATCCGGGTATAGACAATTCAATATTGAATGATTTGTCATTTTCAGTAATATTTGTTGCCGGAAGATTTCCTTCAACAAAGCTGAATAAATCATCATTCAAATAATTGCTAAAGAATGTAGGGAAAAAGCTCCCACTTCTGTCAANNAGTCAAATTTTCTAATTAATTGATTTTTCATTGCTGTATCCTCCTTAATTAAATTAATTTTTATCTGTTATTACAGAATCTAATTTCATCTATAAATACAAATGCAAAAAGTAGGCCACACTGCAATTGTGTCATAAAAACAAATAAAAAAAATCGAACAAAAAAAAAGCAAACATCTAATAATCAGAACACATACCTAAAAAACAAAAAAACAAACGAGACATTCTGTCAGATACAAGAAAAACTTCTATATCCAACGTATAGAAGTTTTTATAAATTAATAAAGGCTAAACCTATCAAAAGTCTAGCCTCTATCTATAATAGAATATTAGTATTATTTACAGAGAATGAACGTGAGCAGCTAATTTTGACTTCAAGTTTCCTGCTTTATTCTTGTGAATCACATTTTTCTTAGCTAGTCTGTCAAGCATAGAGCAAACTGAAGGATATTGCTTTTGAGCCTCTTCTTTATCAGTCAGTAAACGAAATTTACGAACTGCATTACGAGTTGTTCTAGCTACATATCTGTTTCTCAAGCGTCTTGTTTCTGCTTGTCTGATTCTTTTTTCTGCTGATTTATGATTTGCCATATCGACTAATCCTTATATTGTTATTTTATTTCTTATTAAGTAGCCCATAGGGGAGTCGAACCCNNCGTCCTAACCGATAGACGAATGGGCCATCCTGTGGAGCTTCTCTGTTTTGCAGTATCATTCTCCCTTGATTGCGGATGCAAAGGTAAGGCATTTTTGGTTATGTGCAAATATTTGCGGCTATTTTTTTCTAAAATATTTCACACAAAACGATAGACTCCTGATAGTCAATAACATTATTTGATCAAGAAATAGTAAAGAATATCCATTAACAAACAAAAACTTGTGAAGGTCTCCATATTCTCCTATTTTTGTAATGAATTTATACAAAACACATGAAGAAAATTTTAATATTTTTATCCCTTATATATGCATTTAACGCTGTAGCGCAGAACGCCTACAGGTCTCCACTTGATATACCGCTAATCCTCAGTGCTAACTTCGGAGAACTCAGGCCAAACCATTTTCATTCCGGTATTGATCTAAAAACCGAAAGAGTGGTGAACAAGCCTGTGTATGCTATGGAGGACGGATATGTATCCCGTATCTCTGTTTCGGCATCGGGCTATGGACTTGCACTTTATATAGACTACCCTTCCACCGGACAAACAAGTGTATACGGACACCTCAATAAATTCGCACCCAAAATATCAAAATTTATAAAAGACAAACAGTATGAGCGTGAAAGCTTCCACATAGACATCACATTAGGAAAAGAAGAAATTCCGGTAAAAAAAGGTGAGCTTGTTGCCTATAGCGGAAATACAGGATCTTCAGGAGGGCCACACGTACACTTTGAAATAAGAAACACTGCAAATCAAATAGCCATTGATCCTTTGGAATATTACAAAGATGCTATAACAGACACGCAAGCACCTCAAATAAAAGGAATAGCGATATATCCTATAAATGAAAAAGGTGCAGTAGATTTTAGCCGTCACCCTTACTTCAGAAATGTTCCCATGCTAAAGAATGGAGCTTACGCCACATTAAAAGACACAGCAGAAGTATGGGGGAGAATTGGATTTGGAGTTTATGCGAATGACAGAATGGATGGTACTTCAAATATATATGGCGTAAAAAAAGTCAGACTGTTTTGTGACGACAAAGAAATATTTTCTTCTAATTTATCTCATGTAGATTTTAAGCAAACCCGGATGATTAATAGTATGACAGACTTCGATTATTGGAGCCGGAGGAGAATTTTCTATCAAAAATCTTACATTGAACCGGGTAATAAACTCCCTTTTTATAAATCGGTAAATAATGGGCATATTGATATAAAAGAAGAGCGGGTATACAATCTTCGTTACGAACTTGAAGATATGTATGGGAATCAAACAAACTATTCGTTCAGCGTAAAAGGGAGAGAGCAAACGATCCCTCAGAAGAGAACTTGCTCGCAACGCATGGTATGGAACGAGGAGAATAGCTATTCAACAGAATCATTCAGCATCTGCATTCCCAAAGAATACCTGTATGATGACCTGTGCTTTATGCTAAAAAAAAATCGGTCAGAAAAGTATCTTGCTGACTTATACAGAGTCAATGACATACATGTTCCCTTGCAAGATTATTGCAACATTACAATAAAATTAAAGAAAGACACCTTATCCAATAAATCTCAATATGGCATTGTACGCATCAAGGGGAATAACGAAATCTGGATAGGGGGAACATATAAAGAAGGAAAAATCATTGGACGGATAAGAGAACTTGGAAACACATACACCATTGATGCCGACACCAAGGCCCCGACAATCACACCCATTCAACCCGAAAGATGGGCCAGACATGCTACAATAAGAATCAAATTATCGGACAACCTCAGCGGTATAGCTTCATACAAAGGCACAATCAATGACGCATTCGTATTGTTCGAAAACGATGTAAAATCTCCGATCTATTCTTATAAGTTCGATTCTTCACGACTGAAAAAGGGACAAATGCAAAAATTAGTATTCACAGCAACGGATAAGTGCGGAAACACTTCAACGTACCGGTATGAATTTAAGTATTAGAAATTGTTGTTTATAACGTCTTCAGATCTTCGATAAACTCATCTACAATAGACTCAGGAGTAGCCCAGGAAGTAATAAATCTCATTGCAGAATGATTATCATCAACAACACTCCATGTAAGAAAGGAATAGTCTTTTTGCAGACGACTTATCACTTCATTCGTTAATATTGGAAATATTTGATTGGTATCAGAGTCTATCAGCATAGCATAGCCTAAAGCCTTGAATGCAGCAGCCATTTTCGCAGCCATTTTATTTGCATGGGCTGCTAAATCAAAGATCAGGTTACCTTGGAGCAGTTGATCAAATTGCACTCCCATCACCCTACCCTTTGCAGTAAGAGCACCTCGCTGCTTAAGGTGATATTTGAAATCTTTGTCTAACTCACGGTTTGTTATAACAACTGCCTCTCCTAACAGAGCTCCACATTTTGTACCACCAATATAAAACACATCAGTAAAAGCTGCAATATCAGCTAAAGTCATATCATTAGATTCAGCAGTCAAAGCCATAGGTAAACGAGCACCGTCCATAAACAAAATCAAATCATTTTCTTTGCAGAAAGAATAAAGATCAGATAACTCTTGCTTTGTATATATAGTTCCCAATTCGGTAGAATTAGAGATATAAACAACTCTTGTACGAACAACATGATGTCCGCGAAGCTTATTCAAGAACGGTTTGATATCCTGTGAACGCAACTTTCCATCAACAGTTGGTGCAGCTTCTACTTTATGCCCGGTTGCCTCTATTGCTCCAGTTTCGTTTACATAAATATGCCCGGTTGTAGGAGCCACAACAGACTCAAAAGGACGCAGAATAGAAGATAAAACGACTAAATTTGCCAAAGTTCCGCCAGCTATCAAATGCACTCCGACATTCGGTTTGTGTGTTAATTCTGCAATCATCTTAGCTGCACGCCGCGTATATTCATCATCTCCATATCCAGATTGTTGTACGAGATTGCTTTCTACAAGAGCATTTAACACAGAAGGGTGGCATCCTTCAGAGTAATCATTCGCGAAACTATACTTCATTTTATTTCTTTATTATTTTTCGAGTGTAAATTTAAGTATAAAGAGAGAATATTGATTAGAATATATAGAAGGAAATATAAAGTCCTTACAAATAAAAAAACATCCTAAATTAGGATGTTTTATAAATTATATTCAGACTCTTATATCTCGAACAGGAACTTCCCTGACATTAATCTTAGGGATAGGAATCTTCAAATCCAAATCACGAACCACCTTCTGTTCTTTCACCACCCCAACATCTGTATCCTCTACACCAAAGTCAGCGATCGCATTTTGCACAAAACTATCTATTTTATGGAAAGGAAGAGGCAGAAGCTCATGCTTATATAGCTTCTCTATCTCTATGACTCTTGTTTCTTTGTTCTTTATCCAAACAAGAACCTTTTTTATCTTTGTAAATAAGCTTTTAACAGTGAGATCTGTAATTAATATTTCGTAGCAACCAATGCTTTTTGATATATGACTCCCACTATCGTTGACAGTATATCCGGCTTCAGTTATCTCCTTGATATACTTTTTTATATATGGTGAATATCTTTTCATGAGTTATTATAAAATGTGGGTTAATAGTTAAATTTTAAGGAATCGTACTTTCTATACAATCATCAGGGTAGATTTATTTGCTATCCCTACTGCATAATCTTCAAAAACAGGCGAAATTTCATTCTGTTTTCCGTTTTCGAAACACCCCCTGACTTTCTCATACGCTAAGAATGACATTTCAAATTCGGGTTGACCTGTAACTAATATAGGTTGATCTAAACGATTATACCAATAGTATTGTCCTCCAAACGTTTTTCTTGCCACTTCAAATACGTAGGCTCCAATTTTTATTATCATCTTCCTTTTAGTCTCTGAGTCAGCCTTTTTATAAAACACAATGCTATCCTTTATTATAAGGTCAACTTCACGCAAACTTTCGATAGTAAAATCAAGCTTAGCATCATCCTTAAACTGTTTGACTAATAGGTTTGCATTTGCAGACATGTCATCAGTAAATTGCTGTCGATCATTATCCGTTATTTGTGCTATTTCTTTNNCCTCTACAAAATAAAATATAAACAAACGCATACCCTAAAAACAACTATAGAAGTCATAATGTTTAAAAGATACAACTTTTGAAAAATATTTTATAAAATAACAGTTTCGTAAAAAACAGAGAAATATTCACTTATTCTTACACTAACGTCCGGCAACACATAATTATATATTAAAGCTTTACAGCTCTTTTTTCAATCTCTCGGCTTTTTTCGAAACAAACATCATACGTTAATTTCATATTAAAGAATAATGTGCAAGTATATAATGAATATAAAAAAGCCTATATAAAGCAACTAATATTGCAAAAGAGACAAAATACAAAACATATTCTTAGTTTTTTATATGAGAAAATCAAGTTCTATATAAGGTCATTAATAGCTAATATCAGTTTGTCTTCTGCAAATTTAATGTATTATAGTAATGAAACAAACTTTATTGAGGAAATTTGTTAAAAAAAAGACATAGTCACCTATCCTAGAAGGAGCAATAATTAGTGAAAAAGATATATATTTACATACTATAATTCGAACATGAAAATATAAAATATGAAAAAGGTTTTTGTAAGTGGGTGCTACGATATGCTCCATAGCGGCCATGTTGCATTTTTTGAAGAAGCTGCCGGTTACGGAGATTTATATGTGGGGATAGGTTCCGACAAAACAGTAAATGAACTAAAAGCCCGAAAAACCATAAACAACGAGCAGGAGCGCCTATATATGATAAAGTCTCTTCGGTTTGTAAAAGATGCCTGGATCAATAAAGGAAGTGGCATACTTGACTTTATTGATGACCTGAAGGAACTGAAACCCGACATCTTCTTTGTTAACAGTGACGGACACAGCGCCTTAAAAGAACAGCTATGCAAAGACCTTCATATAGAATACATCGTAAGCAAAAGAATCCCCCACGCCGGATTACCAACTCGCTCCACAACGGCTTTGCGTGAAGAATGCAGAATTCCTTATAGGATAGATCTGGCAGGAGGGTGGCTTGATCAACCAAATGTAAGCAGTCTATATCCGGGAGCTGTACTTACAATATCTATTGAGCCCGATTATGACTTCAACGACAGGAGTGGCATGTCAACCAGCTCACGTAAAAAAGCCATAGAACTCTGGCAGGTAGATATTCCGACGGGAGATAAAGAAAAACTTGCTAAAACCTTGTTCTGCTTCGAGAATCCTCCGGGAACAAAATATGTAAGTGGCTCACAGGATTCATTGGGAATCGTTCTACCCGGACTAAACAAACTATATTACGACGGGGATTTTTGGCCATCGCATATAGAAAAAGTATTGGATGATGAGATATTATTGTGGCTAGAAAAACATTTGTGGCTTGTACCATTATATCCACGCCACCAAGACTATGATGTCCTATCAAACACAAATATTACACTTGAGAATGCAAAAAGATTAAGCAATGCTGCTGATAATGCATGGAAGTCACTAAAAGAAAAAGATATAAAAAAACTAGGTGAAGCGATTAGAGAAAGTTTCGAAGCTCAAATAGTGATGTATCCGCACATGGTATCGGACGATATTCTCGAAGTTTTAAACAAATATAAATCATCCGCTTTAGGTTGGAAGTTAAGTGGAGCCGGTGGCGGTGGTTATCTAATTTTCGTAAGTGAAACACCTATAGAAAATGCAATTCAGATAAGAATAAGAAAAGCCGAATAAGAGACATAGAATAATTAAAGGGACAGATATCAATAAAGTATCTGTCCCTTTCTATTTTAACAAAACCCATCGAGCTACAAGCCCAAACAGGTCAGATAATATTTAATTCGTATTTACTGAAGCTTAACAGCCTTACCCGTAGCATTACTCTTTATAGCTGCCTCCAATATTTCAACGACAATCAGGTTATTTTCCAAAGAAGACAAGTCTGTTGATTTTACTTCTATGTCTCCTCGCACAGCAGCTTTTAGGTAATAGAAAGAATCATTGTATGGCTCTTGCAAAGCATCTGCAACCATTTTAGTATCTTTGTTTCCTGAAAAGAAACGCATATCCTTTGCATTATCCTGATATAGGGCTCCTTTATTTCCATAAATATGCATATCCTTTCTGCCAAACGGCCAGTTCCATGAAGCCATAATAATGGTAGTTACCCCCGGATATTCGAGAACTATGGTAGCATCATCGTCCACTTTTGGATACACATCGGGCTTCTGATGCTGCAATACGGCTGACACACTCACAGGCTTTTTTCCACCCATAAGCCATGTGCTCAGATTCGCGCCATAGCATCCAAAATCTATTACAGCTCCTCCTCCATTTTTCACAGGATCGGTCAACCATTCTAAAAACTCAGGGCCACACCCAATCTCTACAGGCCCGGAATGTCCATCATATACATTTATTCGGGACATCTTACCTACAGCTCCATCTTTTTGAATCATATCGTATGCCTTATGATTGGCAGGATACCATGTCGTTTCATAGTTGGTAAGAACCATAATATGATATATCTGTGCTAGTTCAGCCATTCGCTTAGCCTGCTGTACAGTAGTGGCTAGAGGCTTTTCTACCATCACATGGATACCTCTAGGGGCACACGCTTCTACCACCCGAAGGTGATCATATATAGGTTCATAGACTATTACGGCTTCCGGTTTTGTCTTGTCAAGCATTTCGTCCAAATTCTGAAAGAAAAGCTTTTCGTCAACTTTAGCCCGCAGCATTTTATTATTCCATAGCTGCGTGTTTTTTTCGGCAACTCCCACAACCTGAAAATCACCTCTATCCAGACGTGACAACACTTCCCATAGATGTCCATGAGACAGACCCACTACTCCAAGTCGCAAAGGCTTGTCTTTTTGAGCAAAAAATGGCAAAGCAAGAGAAAAGAAAATAGTAAGCAGAAAAATCTTTGTTAATTTCATTATTCAAGGGCATTATTATAAAAGATAAAAAAGAAATATCGATCAATTGTATTCAACTCTGCTTTTACCTTCAATTGACGAGTTATATTTTCTTGACTAATATATCAGCCAAAGCCTCATCAATATGTTCGAAGGCAAAACGGTAATGTTTATCCAATAAATGTTGAGGAATAGCACGTTGCCCATCGATAAGCAATGTTGCACTTTCACCCATCATCATTTTTATCACAAATGATGGTATTTTAAATAAACATGGACGAAATAAAGTGCGTGACAACACTTTTGCAAAACGCCTATTGGTAATCGGATTAGGAGAAGTAAAATTAAAAGCTCCTCTTGCTTCGGGAGTGTCTATCAAAAACAATATACCGTTGACCATATCTTGGATATGAATCCATGATATATACTGGCTTCCGGATGCTATTACAGCACCAAGCCCCAGCTTAAAAGGAAGAACCAGCTTGGGCAACATTCCCCCGTCTTTAGATAAAACGATACCTGTTCGCAGGATACATACGCGCGTATGTCTGTTGTCTGCAGCCATTGCCAAAGCCTCCCATTTCTTGCATAGCAAATGAGTAAACCCTTCTCCGGGTTCCGAATTTTCATTTATTGCATCGTCATCCTGAAGTCCGTAATAACCAACAGCAGATCCTGAAATAAATATAGACGGAGGAGTGTTGCTCAATTTGATCAGTTCGGTTAAACGACGGGTTATATCCCAGCGACTATCACACATGCGCTCCTTTTGCTTTGCTGTCCATCGTTTACCGGCAATAGATTCGCCCGCCAAATTTACGATGACATCGTAACCATCTAACGAATCTAGTTTATCTAATGATTGACAATATTCGACATCTGATCCCAGCTTTTGTTTTGCTTTGACTACATCTCTGCTCAAAACCGTGATCTTATGATTTTGCACTAATAAGGCCTTGACTAATAACGTACCGATTAACCCTGTACCTCCTGTAATAAAAACCCGCATATATATTTATTTAATACTAGAATGTTTATTGGACACAAACTACCTGGATCAACACACTATACAGAATGCATAGTTATGCAAATCTACATATTTATTCTTATTATTTTTTAATATCACTCTTTATAAAATAATAATTTTGTAACTAAACTAAATTATTTGCTAGGATGGAATATATGAGTAAAATATTATCATGTTTTTCATCCAAAGCCATATTTATTTGGTGATCTCGGTTAATATCAATAATTTTATAGACTNNTATAAACCATTCTTATGAGTAAAGTTATCATTAATTCGTATCAAGACTTTGAACAATATGTAGGTAAAGAACTTGGTGTTTCTGATTACCTTAAAATTACACAAGAACGTATCAACCTGTTCGCAGAAGCTACACTAGACTACCAATGGATTCACGTAGATGTAGAAAGAGCTAAAGTAGAAAGCCCTTTTAAAAGCACTATCGCACATGGTTATCTGATGGTTTCAATATTACCTTATCTATGGGATCAGATCATAGAAGTAAATAATATAAAAATGCTTATCAACTATGGCATTGAAAAACTAAAATTCAATCAACCCGTAGTAGCAGGTAACGAAGTTCGCCTAAGAGTAAAATTAGACTCACTCGTTAACTTAAGGGGTATTGCCAAAGCTGAGATAAAAGTTGTATTGGAGATAAAAGATTCTCCTAAAAGTGCATTGGAAGAAACTGTTATATTCCTATATCACTTCAACAGTTAAGAACAAGCACCGTTTGAAATAAAATAAGGAAGGTATTTGAGATCTCAAATACNNTACATTAATAATCGCCAAAAGCATTGTAATCACCATAAACTGATGTGTTGATGGGCTTCACCTCATGCTCTGCCTCACTTAGGATATCTCCGGAATTAGCATCAATCTGAAGCATTTTATACTTAGAACCTTTTTGCAGCTTAATTCCCCACTGATGCGAATTATCATTGTACCACACAATAAAAGACCAGTTCTGGCTTCCTGCCAGAGTATTTATGTAGCCTTTATCTTCCAGGGTTTTAAGCAAACTGTTATAACCAAAAGCGCCTCTGTATAGATCATAATTGATGACACTACAGTTTCCCCGCTCATCACATTCAAGCCATTTACCGATAGGAAACTGATGAGGCAAATATATTCCTTTTCGTTTTAAATTTCCACTGGGATAAAACTCTTTGAATATACGATATACAGCAGGCAAGGGCGGCACTTCATACACCTCTATAGGTAGCCCTTTACGGAGGTTCGATATACGTTTTTGCGTACCGTCCGCTTCGGTATAAACATAATCAAGGCTACCTGATTGCGCCACCTGATTGCGAAAAGCATTCATATCGAACTTTTCGTAGCTAAGAATCACTTTCTGACGAGGGTATATCTCTACTTGTACACTATTTTGGCTATACAGTGCGCTATGGGCACAAAAAAAGGTGAGTAAGAAAAATGATATTCCTATTTTTTTCATTTTAAGTATGTGTTTTGGTTCAGTTTGTGTTGTATATTTCTTCAAATATATAAAATTTACAATTAAAAAAAGAAGCTCTTGTTGAAAATTAGAATATCTTTATACTGATAAAAAGCTAGTTAAAGATATATCTGATATAAAACTACTTAGAATATCGTTTTCAATAGAATATCATGTCTATATCTCAAAAGAATAAAATTATGCTAAAAGAAGATACGCTAAAATTCCTTCTGGAATTAAAAAAGAATAATAATCGTGAATGGTTTACTGAAAATAAATCGTGGTACGAACGTGCCCGCAAGGATGTTGAATTATTGGTAGGAGAAATGGCATTAAAAATAGCAACATTCAATCCAGAAATTGGACATATCGATCCAAAGAAATGTCTTTTCCGTATCTATAGGGATGTTCGCTTCTCACAAGACAAATCACCATACAAAACTCATTTTGGTGCTATTTTTCGCGCTCGCACAGCAGATCAGGCATCAGGCTATTACATGCATATCGATCCCGAAGAACTATTCCTCTCTTTAGGATATTATATGCTTGATGGTACGCAACTAAAGAAAATAAGACGTGGTATCTATGAAGATTTTGACACATTCAGTGATATATTGAACGATAAAAGCTTTAAACAAGAAATAGGAGATCTATATCGTGACGAGGATACACTTCAACGTGTACCAAATGGATTTGACAAAAACCATCCTGCAGCAGAATATCTAAAGCTCAAACGCTTCTATGTATGCAAACCTATATCTAAAGAACAATTATTGAGTGAAGATTTTGCAGAATACGCCGCTAAAATATATAAGATAATGCATCCATTAGGCGAATTTCTGAGCGATATTGTAAACGAATAAAGGCGGCAAAAGCATTATTCTAGTACAACATTTGAGAAGTATGCTGTTTCTAAAATATTTTCTTCATGTGAACAGATAAATATCCCGATGTAACATTTAGCAGGCAGTTGTATTTCTATCTCATTATCGGCTATTTGAGGAGTTAAACTTGTTCCGGTCTTCATCCTAAAAAAATTCCCTTTACGCTCAAATTGTATTTGACTAGGAGCTCTATTGGCTGAAACAAGCTCTTCTGTAACGCCACCTTTAACCATCCTGTATTGCAAGGAAGTAAGCCCGTCTCCATGAACGGCAATATCGGCATAGCGAGAATCGGCATCTAATGTCTCTCGAACTTGTATACCAATCTTGCGATGAGTATTTACACCGTCTCCTTCGAACATAATGTTTGCCCGCAAAACAAAGTCCCCATCTTTCTCTAGCCAGGCAAAATGAAAAGCATCTACTCCACCCCACATATTCGCTCCTGCTCCCTTTAGTGTATAAATACCTTTCAGAGAATCATAAGACATCGAACCTTTGAGCTTACAGTCACCGATATCCGCAGATTGAATAAACAACTGTATCCTTTCGCTCTCCTGCCCTCCTCTACAGCCGAACAAAATTGCAGTGTATATTAAAAGAGACATTGAAAGTATAGCCAATGTAGATATTTTCATCGTATTATAAACTCGTATTTTAGGTTACAATGGTATATTACAGAATAAATATATTACTCTTTTGTAAACAAGAAGGATTGGTTTTTCTTTATTTTCTGGTATTGTATACTACTTAATCATAAATATAATACAATCCTCAAATATAACCAAACAAAACCCTTTTATATAATCTTATCCTTTTCCAGACTGGATATATATTATTAAACACAAGAATATAGCATCTGTTCAGATTATCTCATCACTATTACAGTAAAAGTGATGTAGTTTTTTATAAATTCGGATAGAAAATGACTTACTCTTTTATCAATCACAGAACTAATTCGTTGTATAACCTCTCGAAAGTATCATCCAAATCGTCTGAAAATCCCGAACGAGAAACAGATGTTTGTATAGAAGTGCTACGAACGGCTGTAAGCCAACGGTACCGATCCGATATTTCGTAAGATGCAATTTTCCCCCCTGCTCTTGTTCCGGAGCATATTTTATCAAACACTTCTAAATTGATAGATAATGATTCTAAGTCTAACTCAGACGAAAACAAACGTAACTTATTCTCATCTAACACATAACGAGCCTTTATATATTTAGCCCTTTTGCAGTACATAATAAGCCCAACATTGATAAACTCTTCGCGTTCTACCCTTGGCACAACACGAATAACAGCATATTCATAGAAGTGTTTCCCTGGCATGTTGTGCTTCTTTTATAAATATTTCTGAATGTACCAATCTCTCCTTCAGGAAGTTTACATATATCTGACGTATATCTGCGGGAGTTTCACCTTCCTCACCCCAATGCAACCAATCATCGGGCAACAAAGCAACAATCTCTTCTATTTTCTCCGGTACAAGAATCTCTCTAAAAGCCTTATCAACCTCCTCCAAATCTGAAGCATAAGGCAGCAATACATGATCTTTAACCTGAGTAAAAGGACTTAGTGCATACTTCTCCCAATTTACCCACGAGTGGTGAAAATAAAGCGACGCTCCATGATCGATAAGCCATAGTTCTTTGTGCCACATCAGCATATTCGTATTTTTGGTTGTGCGGTCTACATTTGTCAACAGGGCATCCATCCATACTATCTGAGAGGCTGTTTTACGATCAATCTGCACAGCTACGGGATCGAAAGTTAACGCTCCTGACAAAAAATGCAGCCCCATATTTAAACCACGGCTAGCCTGCAAGAGGTCTTGTATCTCTTCATCACCCTCAGTACGACCAAAAGCCTCATCCAGATTGATAAATACTATTTCCGGAACACGAAAGCCGAGTGCTTGGGCAATAAGACTACCAACTAATTCACTAACTAGCATTTTTGTACCATGCCCGGCCCCTCTAAATTTGACAACATATTTGAATCCATCGTCACCTTCTGCCAGTGCAGGCAAAGAGCCTCCTTCGCGTAAAGGAGATATATAGCGTGTAACATTTACTGTCCGTAATTCCATTTTCAATAACGCCCCTTCCTTTTTTATTATTTACTTAGTTCGTGTTGATAAAGATAAAAAATAGTCAGCAATTATTCCTTATTGTTGTATATTATTAATGTCTGTAGATCGCATGTCTACTAATAAAAAAAGCCCACAACATCACGTCGTAGGACTTTCTCATGCCTTAACACAAACTTTACAAAACTACATGTTATATAACCATAAGTAGTAGAATAAAGTTCAATTTATTTTGTTAATTAACTATATTTCCTTATGTATTTTTAGAACATAAACATTTTAAAACGCCTTAACAAACAAACACTTAAATAGAAACAAAACAGAAGTTTATAATCTATTTTTATATTACAACTTAAAGTTGTCTGAATTTTAGGAAGTCGTTCATCTTTCGATCAGACATTATAGGGACTGAACAGTGTTTTGTAAATAGGCGACTGAAATATTTTCTTCGATAACATACCTAATCTTTATAAAAGCATGCAGTAACTCCAGATGATTTATCTCCAACCGCGGTTTATCCTTCTGATTATATTGTTCTTTGATCTTATAATTTGATAATTGAATATATTGATCGTAGTATTTGTATACCATGCTTATATACTTATTATTCAAGTCTCTTTCATAGAGAAGATTATCTTTCGACTGGTATACAAAATCTCCAAACAAATTAATAAAGCCTATAAATTGGGTTATTGACTCATCGTAGAAATCATTCCCCCGTATATTATTTTCTATTTGTCCTACATTATAAGATTCGACATACTCAGGTATGATATTTCCAAAGCAAGCTAACCAATTCATCAAATTGTTTGGTTGTTGAATTTTATCTATATTCTTCAGTAGTGTCTCTTTTATCTTCACTAAATCAGTAACAGCAAAAATACATCCTGATTTATCAAGCATGAAGGCATGACGTCCCTCTACATCCGTATCACTATACCAAACCATATACAATGGAAAAGTATAATTCTGCGAACAATACTTGATAATCCAAATACTAAATGATGAACAGATATCATCAAATGAATCTATTTTTACTTCACGAATCATCTCAGAGTAGATAATCTAAAATCCCTAGAAAATGTAAAAGCTCTTATCTTAATCGACTAGACTTTATTATAAGCCATTTATAATAAATCTGATCACCTAAAAAAATAACAGTTTTTTATAGTATTTCACTTCTTATAATACAAATATAAGAGATCATTTCACCTTTTACAACTTTTTGAGAGAATCCTGAATATAAGGGTATCATTTTTAACGATAATCACCTTCAAAGGATTAATCGAGAATGACAATAAAAATGCCTAACCATATCTGATATGATTAAACATAATTCTTATAATATAAAAAGGAAAGGAGGAAAGTCTTTTAAAAGTGTTCTTTACACCAAAGATCTTAAACCCTTATATTAGAGATATTTAATTAGCTCTGAACTAATGATATAAAATCATTAAATTTAAGAACTACATCCGGATATTCTGTATCTTTAATATAGTGCGAAATTTTCACTTCTTTTTTATTGAAATCAAAATCCAAATCCGATAAGTTCAGTGTAATCTCTGTATCAGTTTGCCTATCAATATTTTTCACAAGTCTCTCTCTTACTTTTTGCGATTTTGCTATTCCCTCTTTAAATATTAGAAGTGTTTTAGTCATCGTCTATTATTTTTTATTTAAAATCTTCCGATGGCAAAAATAATTTTTTTAAATAAAACTAAAAAACATGATACTAATTAGTTATTAACAATATAACGCTTTTAACCAAATTGAATGCCTTCCTATACTATTTTATTTTACAATCAAAAATTACATTAGCCTATATAAATTACACACAGACTACACCTAACTACCAATCATAGCACAATATAGAATGATTAAAAACAAGTATAATTTTTCTCTTTTTTTATATCAAATCACTTGATAATATAAAAATAAAAGTTACTTTTGTTATTAATTACACGAGGTATTGAAGATTAAAACATAAGGGAAACTTTTACATAAATTTATTAAAACTGCATAACTCTCTATTTTCCTACCAAGAAAAGATTTGTTATTCACAGTAAATAAGAAAAACTATAATTCCCTCTTAAAAAAGATATACAATTTTATGTCTATAGTATAGATAAAATTGGAATAAGTCAAAAAGCTAAATGTTTTTTGGAGTAGGAATATACACGAAAGTAATTTATGTATATGCAGACGCCTGACATTAACACAGACAATTTAGCAAACTGCAGGCGCAGCCTCCTTGAGTATTCAAGGAGGCTTATTTAAAGCTCATTTCATTTAGTTACTACATCATAGTTGATATATACTTTTTTACTGTAATTTTGTCTTACAAAAAGGTCATACTAAAATCTACAGGCTATATATTATAAGATGAGAAATATAAAACCTCAAAGTATAGGGATTGTCATATCAACTTACAATAATCCCGAATGGTTAGAAAAAACCTTATGGGGATATACTCTACAGACTCACAATACATTCGAATTAATCCTTGCAGATGATGGCTCGGGTGAAGACACCAGAGAATTAATAGATAAATTCAGGAATAAATATTTCCCGAACATAAAGCACATCTGGCACACAGATGAAGGTTTCAGAAAGTGCAAAATACTAAACGATGCCATAGTAGCTTCAGAATCAGAATACCTTATATTTACAGACCACGACTGTATCCCTCGAAAGGATTTTATTGAGACTCATTTAAGATATGCCGAAAAAGGATATTTCTTATCTGGCGGATATCCCAAATTACCGATGGAGACCAGCAAAGCTATTAATTATGAAGATATCATCTCCGAAAATGCATTCGATATTAAATGGCTAAGACAACACGGCTTGAAGAGTTCTTTCAAGAATACTAAACTCTTAAAGTCAAAAACCTTTGCTTCATTTATGAATTTCATCACACCCGCAAAAGCCTCATGGAATGGCTGCAACTCATCAGGATGGAAAGAAGACATGCTGGCTATCAATGGTTTTAACGAGTCTATGCAATATGGTGGATTGGACAGGGAGTTTGGGGAACGACTGGTTAACATGGGAATACGTTCTAAACAAATCAGATATTCAGCCATTTGCGTACACCTGGATCATTCTCGCCCATACAAAAACAAGGAACTAATAGAGAGAAATAAAGAAATACGCCGTAACGTAAAGGCAAATAAAATAATAAAAACACCGAACGGAATAGAAAAGCTTTGATCCTTAAAGCAAAGTATATCTTATTTATAGGCAACCACCTGTTTTAGAACATCGGCAATACTATTATCTGAACCAAAGATAAAGAGATAGCGATAGCTACCATTGTATTTAGGAGGAGCCTGAGTCAAATCCTTATTCAATCCGAAGCGATAAAAATATTCGGCAAACAAAACATTGTCGGAGATTTTAGAAAAGTATAAGTTTGGTGTTTCCTCAGCAGAACCAAAGAGCTTAACCAATTCGCGAGAATATTCTTTTGTAAATCTATTTGTATTATCAATGCTATCAATACGAGTTATGCAGTCTAACGAAGACTCGCCATTCTTCTGGAAATATTTCCAAAATGGGCTTCTTTCCATAAACATAAGTGTATCCGAAACTATATAGTCACGCTCTGAAGTCTTAGAGTCTGACAGCAAATAATCATAAGCAATCTTATATCTTTCACCATTATCACCTAAAACATTCTGAGCCATTAAATTTACACTCGAACAAAATATAAATAAAAGTATAGCAAATCTCATTTTTCAATAAAAATTATCACAAATAAAACACATTAATCGATTCTTTAGATATCAAATAAGTATAAAAAGCATCAAATTAACACATAACAGAAAGACAAATTTATAAAAATTATTTATAAATCCTAGCCATTTCTATTCTACAATCATATTTTCTTTACGCTCACTCCAGCTATCCACCCCATCAATATACTGCAAAATGCAATATGATGTACATTATACATCACTTCTATAAAGGATCGCTATTTTCTATAGAGACTAAAACCAAACAATAAAAAATGACGACTATTACACTATTTTACTCTTGTTACTTTCAGGTCACCCTCTATTATGAGATAAATAGAATGAAATATGATACAAAAAAAGAGCTGCCTTATTCCGGGCAGCTCTTTCATATAATTATAGTTTGATTTTAAACTAAATTATTCAGCTAGCAAAATATGTAAAATCTGTACAGCCGCTTTGGTTACTGATGTACCAGGACCAAAAATAGCAGCCACACCCGATTTATACAAGAAGTCATAGTCTTGAGCAGGGATTACACCTCCTGCAATAACGATGATATCTTCTCTACCAAGTTTCTTAAGCTCGTCTATAACCTGAGGCACAAGAGTTTTGTGACCGGCAGCAAGAGACGAAACACCAAGTACATTTACGTCGTTTTCTACAGCCTGACGGGCAGCTTCTTCCGGAGTTTGGAACAATGGTCCCATATCTACGTCGAATCCGCAGTCTGCATAACCTGTAGCTACAACTTTTGCACCACGGTCGTGTCCATCCTGACCCATCTTGGCAATCATGATACGTGGTTGACGACCTTCTTTCTTTGCAAACTCTTCCACAAGTGCCTTCGCTTCATGGAATGTTGGGTCTTTTTTACTTTCTGATGAATACACGCCTGATATAGTTCTGATTACTGCTTTATAACGTCCAACAATCTCTTCGCAAGCATCGGAGATTTCTCCTAAAGTAGCACGCAAGCGCGCAGCTTCAACTGCAAGCTCCAACAGGTTACCTTTCTTCGTTGTCACACATTCTGTGATAGCAGCTAACGCTTTCTTCACAGCTTCGTTGTCACGTTTAGACTTCAAGTCGTTCAAACGTTCGATCTGTTGACGACGCACTTCGGTATTGTCAACATCAAGAATATCGATAGGATCTTCTTTTTCGAGGCGATACTTGTTGATACCAATAATTGCTTGCTGACCAGAGTCGATTCTAGCCTGAGTACGAGCAGCAGCTTCTTCGATACGCATCTTAGGAAGACCTGTTTCGATAGCCTTAGCCATACCACCCAGTTTTTGAACTTCCTGAATCAAATCCCAAGCCTTATGCACAAGTTCGTTTGTTAGTGTTTCCACATAATAAGAACCAGCCCAAGGGTCGATCTCTTTACATATTTGAGTTTCTTCCTGAATGTATATCTGAGTATTACGTGCAATACGAGCAGAGAAGTCGGTAGGCAATGCGATAGCCTCATCCAATGCATTTGTGTGCAAAGACTGAGTGTGTCCCAAAGCAGAAGCCATAGCTTCGATACAAGTACGTCCAACGTTGTTGAAAGGGTCTTGCTCTGTCAACGACCATCCTGATGTCTGAGAGTGAGTACGCAATGCGAGAGACTTCGGATTTTTAGCACCAAAGCTCTTCACAATCTTAGCCCACAAAAGACGTCCGGCACGCATTTTGGCAATCTCCATAAAGTGGTTCATACCAATAGCCCAGAAGAATGACAAGCGAGGGGCAAACGCATCTACGTCGATACCTGCATCGATACCTGCTTTAAGGTATTCCATACCATCGGCAAGCGTATATGCTAACTCGATATCGGCAGTAGCTCCCGCTTCCTGCATGTGATAGCCCGAGATAGATATAGAGTTGAACTTAGGCATCTTCTGAGATGTATATTCGAAGATGTCAGCGATAATTTTCATTGAGAATTCCGGTGGATAGATATATGTATTACGCACCATAAATTCTTTAAGGATATCATTTTGTATAGTACCCGCCATTTCTTCCAGCTTAGCACCTTGCTCCAATCCTGCATTGATATAGAATGCAAGAACAGGAAGTACCGCACCGTTCATTGTCATAGATACCGACATCTGATTCAATGGAATACCTTCAAACAAAACTTTCATATCTTCTACCGAGCAAATAGACACCCCGGCTTTACCAACGTCACCTACTACACGAGGATGGTCGGCATCGTATCCACGGTGTGTGGCAAGGTCAAACGCAACAGAAAGACCTTTTTGACCCGAAGCCAAGTTACGGCGATAGAATGCATTCGACTCAGCAGCAGTAGAGAACCCTGCATACTGACGGATTGTCCAAGGACGCATAGCGTACATACCCGAGTATGGTCCACGCAAGAATGGAGGAATACCTGAAGCATAGTTAAGATGCTCCATCCCTTCCAAATCTTCTTTTGTATAAACAGACTTAACAGGAATGAGTTCGGGTGTCATCCAGTCAGCTTCTATACCATTATCAGCAGCCCATTTTGTAGCGTCTGTAGCAACAAAACCCGAACTGTTGATATCAATGTTTTTGAAATTAGGTTTCATATTTATTTTTTATTTGATTATTTACGATATAGGAAATAAAATGAAAACAGCCACATCCCAAATAGCATGGGATATAAGTACTGTCAGCAAGTTTCTGTTTTTCATATATATGAATCCCCAAAAAGCCCCACATATAAAGGCAGCCATAAAAAGCATAAAATTGAACGCCCATATATGCACAAAGGCATAGATAAGTGTTGTTATAATATATGCTTTCATACTTCCGAGTTTGCTTTCGCTCAATGAACGTTGAACATATCCACGCCAAAAGATTTCTTCGGCAGGACCTATCCAAAACAATAGAGCCAATGCAAGAAACAATTTGCTTTGCCCGTCTTTCATGGCATACACATCGCTTACTTGCGGATGAGCAAAATCGAAAAGCATTCCGGAGATTGCATTACCTAAATAGAAAACGCCCCATAATACGATTGCAGAGCCAACACCCAAAGCAACATCTTTTATATTGAATGAGAACTCGGCTTTCCAGTCTTTTCTAAAAAGAAAGCTCAAAGCTGTAAGTGTTCCTGCGGCGGCAAGCATAACATACCAGAAATTGATATGCGGACTTGTCCATTGCGAAAACATTACAAACCAAAAGACTATTGCTACTAAGATTGCACCTGCAAGTTTTTTCATATCAGGATAGCTAAAATTAGGGCTAACGACAATGATGCACTAAACATCAATTGTAGTTGAGCAGTTCCTTTGTCCAATTCATTAATAGGAGTAACATCATCTTCTGTTATCTGCGACATGGCCTTACAGTTCTTATATGCTACCGGTACTGTTATCAGAGTGATAAGAGCCGTTATCGGCAAAATATTAAGAACCACCATTACGATAATAGACAAATAAGCCAATATCGTCAACAGATAATAATGTATTACAGAAGCCTTCATCCCGATCAGCATTGCGTATGTTTTGATTTCCGCATAACGGTCGCTTCTGATGTCACGTGTATTATTTGCATGCAACACGTTGACAGTAATAAACGCCATAGGGAAAGAAACAAAAAGCAACAACCAGTCGAAGTGCCCAAGCATTACATATCCTGTACCCAGCATAATAGAGGCTCCATAAACCAGAAAGATAAGAAGGTCTCCCAATGCTTTGAACTTGAAACGATAATAAAATACAGCGCCTATAGTACCAAATAAACCAACCCACACCAAGTCTATACCTGCTTGCGAAACCAAAAATAAACCAAGAGTTATCCCCAAAGCAATAAATGCCCATCCGTAAATAAACACCTGTTTAGGAGTAAACAGCTTGCTGGTAAGAATATCTGTTCCTACCTTGCCTTCTCTGTCTACACCATATTTATAGTCGTAATAATCACTGATCAGGTTACCACCTGCCTGAAAAACAACTGCGCCAATGATTGCAATTACACCCAATATCCAGTTAGCAGAGCTTTCGGGGTACACGTGTATTGTATACATCATTGCAATAAGAGCAGGAAGAGATGATACCGGAAACGACCATGGTCGCGTAGCAATCATCCAGTTTTTTAGTGTTGGTTTTTTTGTTTCCATTTTTATCCGAATTATAAAATATTATTCGATGCCCAGTTTTGCATTGAACATTTTCAGAGTCTCAAGGACATTGCTCTTCACATTAATGAAGTGCTCTATACCTTGTGCTTTCAAATCTTCCATGCATGCAGGAGCTCCGGCAACAACAAAATGTTCTTTGCCTTCGATCAACTTATGAGCTTCAGGAGCGTATGTTGCGTACTCATCGTCACTAGAACAAAGTACAATAACATCTGCTTTTTTCTCACGAGCAGCTTTGATTCCTGCTTCAACTGTTTCGAAACCTAAATTGTCGATAATCTTGTATCCGGCACAAGCAAAGAAGTTACTTGAGAACTGTGCACGTGCAAGACGCATACCCAGATTACCAATTGTTAGCATAAATACTGTAGGAGCACCATGTTTCTCTGTAGCCAGGCGAAGTATTTCGAATGCTGTACCTAAGCGGCTGGTAGGTAACGGCATATATTCTCCTTTTTCGGAAGAACATCCGCAATTACAACCTTCTTTTACAATTTTGCTTTCAGCTTTCTCTGTAAAGTTAGGATATTGGTTAGTACCCAATAATACTTCACGGCGAGTAGCCAATGCTTTGAAACGGGTATCAGCTGAAGTTTTAACGGCAGTTTGTACTGTTGCCGCTTTCAATGCTTCATAAAATCCTTTTTCGTCTACTTCGAGGAACAATTTCCAAGCTTGTTCAGCTATAGATTTAGTAAGGTTCTCGATATAATATGAACCCGCCGAAGGGTCAGTTATCTTATCGAAATGACATTCTTCTTTCAACAATAGTTGTTGGTTACGTGCAATACGTTCAGAGAAGTCATCCGGAGTTTTATATGTTTCGTCGAAAGGACGTACTGTCAACGAATTAATTCCGGCAATAGTAGCCGACATTGATTCTGTTTGTGTACGAAGCAAGTTCACGTGGGCATCGTAAACAGTCTTGTTGAAAGTAGATGTTTGTGCATGAACATATATTTTTGCAGCACAATGACAAATTCCTTCAGGAGATTTGTTTGGACATTCGTTAGCACAGATAGGTTTGTAAGCTTCTACTATTTCTGCCCATAACCAGCGTGCAGCACGGAACTTAGCGATTTCCATAAAATAGTTACCGCCAATACCAAAGTTAAATTTGATCTTCTTAGCAACCAATGTAGGGTCTAGTCCTGCTTCAACAAGAGCAGACATCAACTGATTACCATTAGCCAGCGCATATCCAAGTTCCTGATAGATATAAGCACCACCGTCACTCAATGCATAGGCATTAACAGCCAACACTCTGAAACGAGGTAGCGGAGCCGCAGCTTTAACGATCTCTGCTGCTTTCTCTACCCATCCGTCTGCATTACGTCCCTTTTTCAATAGAGGTTTGAAAGGATCGTAGTTTACAGAACCAAAGCACTTCATCACATCTGCACCCGATTCTTTGATGTATTCAACTAAGATCTTAGTTAATTCCAAAGATTTGCGATGACATGTACTAAAGTTAAGCTCTACAGCTTCAGGGTGAATGTCTTTCAACAATGTCTTGATGTTGTCGGCGTTTACATCATCTCCTTCGATATGAAATCCTAGAGATGTGATACCTTTGTAAAGTACGTCAAGAGCTTTTGCGTTTGCTGCCTTGAAATCGCGGACGTCAATATCCTGACGAGTATACCAGTCGTTATCTTTCTTGGTACCACGCACGTAAGGAAATTCACCCGGAAGTGACACAGCCGTATTAAGGCCTTCAAGGTCCTCACTTCTGTAAAAAGGGTTTACATTGAACCCTTCGTTTGTTTTCCAAACAAGTTTTTTCTCAAAATCAGCCCCTTTCAGGTCTGCTACGATTTTTGCCATCCACTCTTCAGTAGATATCGGCGGAAAATTTGAGAAAAGCTTTTCTTTCTGATTAGCCATGATTAATAAAATTGTTTAATATATAGGTTATATTTTATTGATTCTTAAAAGATTATAAATGGCCTATCTATATTTACATAAATGTTATTTATAGGTGCTTAAATTCAAACAGTTATCCTTATTAAAAATGCACCACAAAAGTAATCCTTTTTGTTTGGTTGGTAAAGTTTTCGAGCCTAAAAAAACTTAGGATTGACTGTTTATATGTTAATAATGAAAAGGACTTTAGCATTTTTATACCATTCACTTCTTCCATCGGGCAAGTCGTTTAAGGGAGAATTGAAATACCAATGCTACATTTTAAGGCTTCTAAAAAGCATCAGAAATTTGGCTGCTATATCACCCCTAAACAGTTTGATATAACAAAGAAGAAGGATAGAACCCGAGTTCTATCCTTCAGTATATTAAGACATAAGAAAGTCTTTATTTTACATCTGCATTCATCAGAATATTGGGTTTAGCTACAAATTCTCTGAAATCATCTGCAGACGAATGACCTTTGAATGGTGCATAAAAATGTTCCGGCTTATCGCTCTCCCATGCATTGCGCCAGAATAATACCCATGCTATTTTATATTGGTTTATAACAGGATATACAGCTTGTGTAAAATACATAGAATCCGGTATAGATTCCATTCCCGTTTCTCCGATAGTCGGTATTTTACCAGACTTAGCTGCATAGCCGGTTACAATCTTAAGGTTGAGATCCATCGCTTCTTTGTATTTTGCTACAGCTTCACTGTCTTTACCCGGCACATAGCAGTCATAACCCACTATATCAACATATTCATCATCGGGATAACGCTCTAGATACTCGGCTTCATTTTTTGTTTCTGATGGAGAATAGGCATAAAGAAGATTGTGTACGTTTTTCTTATCACGCAGATACTCTACGGTCATAATCCACAATTGTTTATACTCCTCGGGCGTACACTGCTTACTGCCCCACCAGAACCATGCTCCTGTATGTTCATGGTACATACGGAACACAACGGGAATCAGGTTGCCTTTATCATCTTTGAGGTCGAGAAAGAAATCNNAACACGATCGAGCCATGTGAGATACTTTGCATGATTAGAGCCATTAGGCAGTATCGTTCTTACAACCGAATCCTGCGCACAGTCCCAAGCGGTATTTCCTGTTACGATATTGTCTCCATGCCAACTGGCTGTTGTTATACCGCCTCTATCGTAGGTTTCTTTGATATAGTGCTTCATATCGGAAAAGTAGACAGAATCAAGATTAAATTGAGCCCCGATTTCGACATGTCCTAACTCCCATCCTACCACTGCAGGATAATCGCCCGTCACATCTTTCACATCCGACCTCCCGGCTTCTTTATACCAGCCATGACCATACGCTAAAGCATCTTGATGACCAACCATTATACCCTTATCCAACGACTTGAACAATCGGTTGTATAACTCAACGGTTTCTTTGGTGGCATTTTTGTCAATGGGTGATTTCATATCTGCTATCGATTCTTTTTGCTTACACGATACGAGTACCATAGCTACAGACATTAGTAATACAAATGTTTTCTTCATTATATATTCATTTTTCAGTTTGTTAAAAAGTAACAACCAACGGTNNCAACGGTCACAGGAGCAAAGTGTATGTAAAAGTAACAGGTTCAAGTTATTTTATTCGTGTCACTTTTTTGTCCGACATATAGCATTTCTGGTTCTAATCATTAAATGGATAATTAACTGTTTCAATTATATATATCAGCCAGATCACTCTCCATCAATATGATTTCAGACTGAGTGAACTCCTTAAAATCGTCAGCGGCAGGATGCCCTACAGTAGGTGCATAATAATGATGCGCCATATCACTGGCATTGCGCCATACAAGCACATAGCAAACCTTTACTTTTTGTAGAATAGACAGTAATGTTACCGTAAACCAATCCGATTGAGGTATCCCCTCCAATCCTGTCTCGGTGAAGGCTGCGAGTTTACCTTTGCTTTCGGCTATATCCGATACTATTTTGAGCTTCTTTGCTGCAAGCTGAGGGTTGTTCCCTCCATCGGGGCGAAAGTCCCAATAGTTGTCCATACCGAGCATATCCACATATTCATCACCCGGATAGTATTCTAAGAATTGCGCTTGTGTTGTAAACTTGCAATCGGGCGAGAATGCATATATGAAGTTATGCACTCCTAGATCGTTTCGCAAATAGTCGATCGTAAACCGCCATAAAGCAATGAATTCATCTTTGGTACAATGTCCCTTTCCCCACCAAAACCAATCGCCATCATATTCATGAAACGGACGAAATATAACAGGGATAAGCACTCCCTCTTTATCTTTAAATGCTGAAGCAACATCAGCAATAGATTGTAAGTATTTTTTATATTTATCGTGTAATCTCCCTCCGGGAAGAATGTCCGGAACAACTTTTATGGGATCTTTCTCCCAATAAAAACTTCCATCGTTAGCGGGATTACTAGCATGCCAAGCAAAGGTGGAAACACCTCCCCTGTTGTAAGTATCAATAACGGAAGTAATGAGCTCATGTTTAGCCTTCTCAAACCGCTCTGAATCGGAGGTAGTCACATTGGCAAAATCGAGGCCTATAACCGCCGGATGGCTGCCCGTAACATCTTTTACATCACTCCTATTTTTATCTCCAACCCAAGTACGTCCATAGCTGGTAGCTTCCTGATGCCCGAAAAGAACCTTACCACTCTTCTGTATATCTTTCAAGTGCTGATATAAGTTTTTTGTTCGCTCTGTAGCTTGCCTGTCAACCAATGTATCCGAAGCTTTCACAGGAACAATAATAAAAACGAATAGGAAAAAGAAGATACACCTCATCATCACGGTAAAGGTTAATAATCAACAGTCTCCCGGACTGGCCGGAAAACTGTTGAAATAATAATACTTAATTTAATTCCATACTCTATACTCTGGGTAAGTATGGAATCTCTCACCTAAAAAAACCAACCTATATTGAAAAACAATCATTTTATAGTAAACAATACCTTGCCTTTTATATCATTAGAGGAAGAACCTACCTGAAATTCAAAATCTCCGGGCTCTACCACACGTTTATTTTCGAGATTAATAAAAGAAAGATCGTTTTGCTTCAACTTAAATGTTACAGTCTTTGTTTCACCTGCTTTTAATGCTACCTTCTCAAAACGGCGCAATCTTTTCACGTCGGGAACCAGTGATGCAACCAAGTCGCTTGTATAAAGTTGTACAACCTCTTTACCATCACGGTTACCTGTATTTTTCACATCTACAGATACAGTTACTTCTTCGTTCGAATTAAGAGGTAATTGAGACTTATCTAACTTTATATTTGAATATGCGAAAGTTGTGTAACTCAAGCCATACCCGAACGGATATTCGAAGTTATAGTCTCCTTCGTAATTGTATGCAGCATCGGTATTTACTTGCTCATCAGAATATTTATGGAAATACGGCACTAATGAATTCGGATATGCCGGATATGTATAAGGCAGTTTACCTGAAGGGTTTACATCTCCCGCCAAAATATCGGCCAATGCATCGGCTCCGTAAATTCCCGGTAAATATGTCTGTACTATACCATCTACTTTGGATGAGAACTTAGAGATCAAACGAGGTCGTCCTTCGCTCAATACCAAGATCACTTTCTTGCCAAGTTTCAGCATTTCCTGAGCCAGCTCTGTTTGCAAGTCATTCAGGTATAAATCGTTCAAATCTCCCGGTTTCTCGCAATATGAATTTTCACCCAAACACAATATAATATAGTCTACATTCTTAGCGGCAGCAATAGCCTCATCGAAACGGTCTTTATGCTCTGTATCCCATTTGGTTTCTTTTGTGTAGCTCACACCCGGAACATAAGAAACATTTGCTTTGCCGAATTTTTGTTGTACCGCATCAAGAATATTATGATACAAGTCTCCAAACTCGTCTATTTTTTCACCTTGCCAAGAGAATGTCCATCCTCCGTTCAATGCACGTTTGCTAACAGCATTAGGACCTGTCACCAGAATCTTCGCACCTTTACTCAATGGCAATACATTGTTGTTGTTTTTCAGCAACGTGATACCATCTGCTGCGGCATTGTAAGAAGCTTCTTGGAATGCCTTAGAGTTAAACTCCGGATAATCTTTCGCATAGGTATTCGGTGTTTCAAACAATCCAAGCTTTATTTTCACAGTCAATACTCTTGTTGCAGCGTCATCGATGCGTGACATCGGTACTTGACCTTCATTGACAAGCTCTGTCAACAAATCGCAGAATTCTTTATAGTTATAAGGAATCATCGACATGTCGATTCCTGCGTTAATACCTGCTTTGATTGCTTCTTTGATAGAAGGAACCATTTTGTCACGGTTATACAACTTATTTATATCTTCCCAGTCTGTAACAATCATACCCTGAAAGCCTAAATCCTGACGCAGCAATTTAGTCATCAGCTCATAGCTGGCATGTACAGGTACATTGTTTATAATACCCGAGTTGATCATTATGGTATGTGCACCGGCATCGATAGCCGCCTTAAAAGCAGGAACATGATATTCGAGTAATACATTCTCGGGAATATAAGCAGGAGTACGGTCTTTTCCACTAATTGGAGCCGAATAGCCTATAAAGTGTTTGATACATGAAGCCACCTTTGTTGGGTTTGCGATATTATTATCATCACCTTCATATCCTTTCACCAATTCGTATCCGAAAACCGAACCGATATAAGGGTCTTCTCCAAATCCTTCATACTGACGAGGGAAACGTGGATCGATTCCTAAGTCGAGTACAGGAGAAAAGTTCCAAGGCACATTGCTGGCACGTGTTTCGTAAGCGGTAATTTCACCCATCTTACGGGCATGCGCCGGATTCCATGTAGCAGCAATAGCTATTTCCTGAGGGAACATGGTAGAACCTGCCGTATAAGTAGCTCCGTGTATCTGGTCGAGACCATATATAACAGGAATTTTCATACGGGTTTCCTTCGTTGCTACTTCCTGAATCTGTTCTACAGCTTTAGTCCACCACTGAGGCGTACGCGCACGTGTACCTGGAGCGTTAAGAATAGATCCTACATGGTATTTAACAACAGCTTCGCGCACTTTGTCTGCATCTATCTCCAATGTGCTGGTAGGAGGAGTGTCCTGACCTTTACAAACCAGATCAACTGTTATCTGAGACATCTGCCCTATTTTCTCTGCCAATGTCATTTTCGACACCATCTCGGCTGCTCTTCTCTCTGCATCACCCTTTTGCGCATACATGCCGCAGGCGATACCCAATACAACTACTAATACTGCTAATTTTCTCATATAAAATATTTAAGTTCTACAAATAAACTATTCGTATACATTGTCATCCTGAACTTGACAGTAAACAATTTCTACTCTAGCGGTAAGGTATTTTCTGTTCTCAATAAGACAATATATGTCAAATATACCTCAAAAAACACGATCTCCGAAACAAAGAGTTTATAATTCAAACTAAAAATTAACCTAATACTACCTCTATTTTATTCACCGAACCGGCAGGCTGTAGCGGAATAATGTTTCCAGACAAAGCCTTTCCGTTAACTGTTATACTTTTTACTCCTCGATTCACTCCTGTATTTTTAATATCGATGAGATAAGTTGCATCTCTGAATTTGCGTGTCACCTCAAAGCCTTTCCAATCGGAAGGAATACAAGGATTTATTTCCAATCCATTATAATCCGGCTTGATACCCAGAATAAATTGGGTGATCGCATAATAATTCCATGCTGCCGTACCGGTTAACCAAGAGTTCTTAGCTTCACCCGGCTTGAATGCATCTTTCCCGGCAATCATCTGAGAATATACATAAGGCTCTACTTTATGCAATTCTGATATTTCTTCGGTATAAGAAGGGCATATCTTGCGGTAATATTCCCATGCATAGTCGCCTCGTCCCAAGATGGTTTCGGCAATCATGATCCAGGGATTATTGTGGCAGAAAATACCTGCATTTTCTTTATAGCCGGCAGGATAAGAAGAAATCTCTCCGTATTCGACTACATATTCTGTAAACGCCGGATTATTCAACACAATACCATTAGGTGTATCCAGATATTTTTTGACAGAATCCAGCGATTTTTCTACCATGCCTTCTTCCAGCCCCACTTTTGCCATCGCACACCAACCTTGCGACTCAATAAATATCTTTCCTTCCTTATTTTCATTACTACCGATTTTCTTTCCGTAATAATCATAGGCACGAAGATACCAATTACCATCCCATCCATGCATCTTAACGGCTTCGATCATAGAGTCGATATAACCCTGTGCTCGGTCAGCTTCCTGATTATTTCCTATCTGACGGCAAAGCGTTACATAGTCCTGACCACAAACAATAAACAGTCCGGCGATCATCAAAGATTCGGCTTTAGATCCTTCCGTTTTGTTTTCAGTCGTCTGGAATGACTCATTCGGATCCCACGAAAAACAATTTAGATTCAAACAATCGTTCCAGTCGGCACGCCCGATAAGAGGCAGTAAGTGAGGTCCCAAGTTTTCGATCACGTGATTGAATGAAACAGTCAAGTGGTGAAACAGTGATTTCTCTGTTCCCGCCTGATTGTCGAAAGGAACAGCCTCGTCTAATATAGAGAAGTCTCCCGTCTCTTTCAGATAGGCGACTGTTCCAAAAATAAGCCACATCGGATCGTCGTTAAAACCACCGCCGATATCATTGTTCCCTCGCTTGGTAAGTGGCTGATACTGGTGATAACAACCGCCATCACTAAACTGTGTAGATGCAATATCGATAATACGCTGACGGCCACGTGTGGGAATTTGGTGAACGAAACCAACCAAATCCTGATTGGAGTCGCGGAATCCCATACCTCGCCCGATTCCCGATTCAAAGAAAGATGCAGAGCGAGAAAAATTAAACGTAACCATACATTGGTATTGGTTCCAAATATTGACCATGCGGTCTAATTTTTCTTCATTGCTCTTTAGCACATAGCTGCTTAACAAATTATTCCAATAGGTTTTTAATTCATCAAATGCAGCCTGTACTTTTGCAACCGTATCGAACTTAGCAATAGTCTCTTTTGCTTTGCTCTTATTGATAACACCTTTCGATTCCCATTTATCCTCGCGGTTTTCGTATTCTACATAACCCAATACGAATATCAGTTCTTTCGTTTCGCCGGGTTGCAATTCTATTTCGAGGTAATGCGATGCTATAGGCGACCAACCGTGAGCCACAGAGTTGGAAGGCTTTCCCGCCATCACAGCTTGTGGATCACGAAACTCATTATACAAACCGATGAATGATTCCCTGTCGGTATCAAACCCTTGTATCGGAGCATTTACGCTATAGTAAGCATAATGGTTTCTACGCTCTTTGTATTCTGTTTTATGATAAATGACAGAGTCTTCTATTTCTACTTCTCCTGTAGAGAAATTACGCTGAAAGTTTTCCATGTCGGTAGCAGCATTCCATAAGCACCACTCGGCAAAAGAAAACAGTTTGAATCGTTTGGTTTCTGTCGACTTGTTTGTCAACTTCACTTTCTGAACTTCCGCCCATGTCTTCAGGGGCACAAAGAAAAGTACTTCTGCTTCTATTCCGTTTTTCTCCCCGGTAATGGTCGTATAACTCATTCCGTGGCGGCATTCATATTTATCGAGTTCGGTTTTGCAAGGCTTCCACCCCGGCGACCAAACAGTTCCGCCATCGTTGATATAAAAATAGCGTCCGCCATTATCCATAGGGACATTGTTGTAGCGATAACGAGTAATACGGCGAAACTTAGCATCTTTATAAAAAGAGTAACCTCCGGCGGTATTTGATATCAAAGAGAAGAAATCTTCATTACCCAGATAGTTGATCCATGGCCATGGCGTCTGAGGATTTGTAATCACATATTCCCGACGCTGATCGTCAAAATATCCAAACTTCATATTTTAATTTTAAGCATTATTTTAAATCGAAATGTTCTATCATCTCCATACACATACGCCCATTATGATACGGGCATTTCCAGAACCCTGCCTTATCATCTTTTTGATTGATTGTTCCGTCTTCCTTTCGGCTCCAATACCATTCGCCACTCTCTTGGTCTACGATCTGATTGCGAATATAATTCCATATCCGTGCAGCCTTCTCTTTATATGTTATGTCCTTAGAGTTTTTGTACGCATACATATATCCTACTACAGATTCTGCCTGTACCCACCAATGACGGTCGCCATCTATGTGATTCCCATCCTTTTCGTATATCATACTGCCTTCTGCCTGCAAACCTTCGGATGCTGCATCCGCTATTTCCAATGATATATTTTTGATTTCGGCAAGTAAGCCTCTATCGCCCAATACATCAGCAGCTTCGAACAACAACCATGAGGCTTCGATATCGTGTCCGTAGGATATGGCTGTAGACTTCACATTCCACTCTTCGTCGAAAAAGAGATTCAGATGGTTTGTTTTCTTATCCAATATACGCTCGGTGAAAATACCAATCAATCTTTTCTGGGCTGCTTTAAGCTGCTCATTGTCCCACACCCGGCACAGATTGGTATATGGTTCCAAAACGTGCAGATGTGTATTCATTGTTTTCTTTTCATTGGCATCCTTATCACTCAGACGCATATCTTCAATAGGCTTCCAATCCTGAGTATAGGCTTCGAGATAGCCGCCCAATTCACTATCATGACATTTCTCTATCAGATAGAAGAATTCTTTTGCCAATTCAAGAGCCTGCTTGTTTCCTGTTGCACGATAAAACTCCGAGAAACCGTATAGCATAAACCCTTGCACATAGGTTTGTTTTTTTGTACTTACAGGATTTCCTTTATAATCGAGCTCCCAATATACTCCGCCGTATTCCCTATCAAGAAAATATGCAGTAATATAATCGAAAGCCCGTTGAGCCATATCGAGGTATTCCTTCTTCTTCAATATGCGGTATGCAGAAGAAAAAGTCCACAGTATACGGGCATTTAGTATAGCACCCTTATTTGCTTCAGGGTGCAATGTGTTATTACAATCTATCTGTCCGTAGAAACCTCCATGCTCTGTATCCTGTATCTTATCGATCCAGAAAGCCAATATGTTATTCTCCAGTTCGTTTTTGAAACCGTTCATAGATCAATCTTTTTGGGCACGTTTAGCATCCAGTTCGGCAGTTATTTCTTTTACTTTCTTTTCAGAAAGGGGATAAGCCATCATTCCAAGGAAAGCAATAATACAACAAATAGCAGGAAGGATACTTATCATAAGTCGCTCTCCAAAAATAGTATCCATACTTTGCTGAGCAATATGCGGATTGTATTTGAATATGGATAAAATCCATCCGGTAAGAGCTGCACCTAATGCCCAGCCTAATTTTTGGGACATAGAAGACGATGAGAAAATCAGCCCTGAAGCACGACGGTTCGTTTTCAGTTCCTGATAATCTACAATATCAGCAAACATGCTCCAAAGAAGAGGTAGAACATAACCTGCACAAAGAGATATTAATGTTTGTAGCAATAATATCCAGCCTAACTCATTAGGTATAAAATAGAACACTACACTTAACGCTGCGGCTCCCGCCATAGCCAACATATATGTTCTTTTTTTTCCGTATTTGGAGGATAAAACAGGAGCTAGAATAACACCTACAAGATTGGCAGCCTGACCAACAAGAAAGTAAATAGTCGTCATATCCCAACCTGTAACCGGCATTTTATATGCAAACTGTACGTAGTCTCTAAAATAGTAAATGGCTACACCATCGCGAACAGCATTAAACAACAAAGCAGCAAGCCCTGTGCCTACCAATATCCACCAAGGCGCATTATGAAACAGATTTTTTAAATCCTGCTTTACAGAAGTATTTTCATCTTCATTAACAGGTTCTACACGTTCGCGCGTCCATCTGAAACAAAAGATGAACAGAATAGTACATAACACCCCAATAGAAGCTACGGCTAACGTCCAACCAATAGGAGATGTACTTACAGATGTTTCGGTTACCGCTTTCGTAACATCTACAGCCGCTTTGCCCTCGAGACTAGCAAACATATCAACCAATGGCTGCAACAACATAAAGGTTATAAAACTACCAATAAAAGCAAACGACATACGGTACGAAGAAAGAATATTCCGTTCTTGCGGATTAGATGACATCACACCCAATAATGAAGCATAAGGCACATTTATCAGTGAGTATACAATCATCATCAGGGAATAAGTGATATAAGCATAAACGAGTTTCCCTGTTGATCCGAAATCGGGAACAAAGAATGTTATAACTCCCATTACGGAGAATGGCACAGCAAACCAAAGTAAATATGGGCGATATCTTCCCCAACGGGTCTTAGTACGGTCGGCAGCTATACCAACGAATAAGTCAAATACCGAATCCCACAGGCGGGCAACCAGAAACATAGTTCCTGCCGCTGCTGCTGTTATACCAAAAACATCTGTGTAAAAGAACAAAGAGTACATGCCGAATATCTTCCAAAACATGGAAGAGGCCATATCTCCAAATCCGTAGCCGATTTTCTCTTTTAAAGTAACTGTTGTTGTTTTCATGGTGGATAATAGGTTGTTTCAAAAGTAAGATCACTCTATCAAAGTGTTATCCTCTTTGTCACGCCGAACAAACCGGAAGTTCTCCATTACATCCGGCATGACAAAAAGATAGTGAAAAATACCCTCGAAACATTTAGTATTATTATTTTAATTCTAGATTTTTCTTAATCAAAGCCGACAATGTCTGTACCGATGTAGCCGAACGATAGCCGTCTGGCGCTGTATTGAAACAGTAATCAACCAAGCGATCTACAGAAGATACTGCCACATGCATACGTGTGTCGCAAGAAGCATAATACAGATATACCGTACCATCGTCGTCCGCTATCCAACCATTCGTAAATAATACATTAGACACGTCTCCTACCCTTTCTTCATCTATCGGAGCCATTAAGTGTCCTGCAGGTTCTGCTATCAACTTATCGGGCTGCTCCAAGTCAGTCATGTAAAGATACAATACATATCTTAATCCCGCAGCACAGGCACGCACTCCATGTGCAAGGTGAAGCCAACCTTTTGATGTTTTTATAGGATGTGGCCCTTCTCCATTTTTCAATTCCTTGATGGTATGATAATAACGGAAATTGATTATTTTTTCTTCTTTTACCTCTGCATTGGCAATATCATCTATCAGTGCCCAACCGATTCCGCCACCACTACCGGCATCGATAAATCCGTCTTGAGGGCGTGTATAAAGTGCATATTTTCCGTTTACAAATTCGGGATGTAAAACAACATTACGCTGCTGACTCTTTGTTTTCAGATCAGGCAGACGCTCCCAATTGATCAGATCTTTTGTACGCGCAATACCTGCTGCAGCTACAGCTGAAGACAAATCTCCGGCTGGCGCTTTCGGGTCTTTCCTTTCGGAACAGAACACACCATAAACCCACCCATCTTGGTGAGCGGTAAGGCGCATATCGTAAACATTTGTATCAGGGTTCTCTGTTTCAGGCATAGCAATAGGATAATCCCAAAAGCGGAAATTATCTATACCATTCGGACTTTCGGCTATTGCAAAGAACGATTTACGATCATTGCCTTCTACACGTACAGCCATTATATATTTCCCATTCCACTTGATTGCTCCGGCATTGAATGTTCCGTTTATTCCAAAACGTTCCATAAAATAAGGGTTGGTTTGGGGATTGAGATCATAACGCCAGAAGACAGGAGCATGACCGGCTGTTAATACAGGATTTTTATATCGTTCGAAAATACCATTTCCCGGTAATATTGGTTCATTTTTTAATGTAACTAAATTCTCGTATTCTGCTGTAACAGCGTTAAGACGTGTATTGAAAATGTTGCTCATCACTTGATTTTTAAGAGGTTCAACCTGATTCTGTTTTATTAGAATTACTTTATAATTTGTGTTTTAGCTTCTATTTAGTATTTAACTTATCTGCATATTCTTTTATTAATTTGATTGTTGAATCTGTATCAAACACAGAGTTCAAACCTTGCTCTTCTTGCGCCGGATCTCCTACATAGTCGTCCCACGGTTTCCAAAATTCATGCGCCGGACGTCCCAATCCACCCCATGCCCAGAAATTACAACCTGCGATATTTCCTTTATCCTTAGAAGCTGTTACTATGTATTCAAAGATATTGGCATAGTATTTATCACGGGCTGTAACAGGATCATCCAAGGTATATTTATGATTGTCGCGAGGAAAGCCAAACTCTTCGATTGTCATCGGCTTATTCAGTTTTTTTGCCACAGCCAAATGCTCAGAGATATATTCATCTGTTCTCACGATTGCCGTATCTACCGATTCTTTAATCTTGGTTATATCGATCCAACTCCAGTTTTTAGGCCAAATATGTATTGTCAGATAATCGACATTCGGATCTGCATGTATCTCTTCATAAAGATTCATATCTCCTTCCGAACCCATAAGTCCTTCGTTTCCGATAGATATTAGATGATTAGAGTCTAGGGAACGTATCAATGCTGTTGTTTCTTTGAGCCATTTCTTAAAAGCAGGTTTACCTTCGTCACTAAACACACGCGGCTCGTTTCCCACCTGCCACGACATAAGTGCTGTATCTTCGGTATATTTTTTTCCTGTATATTTATTTGTACGAGAAACGACATGCTTTACATGATTGAGAAACATTGTATGGCAACTGTCGCAATCGGCATATTGTGCCACATGCTTAACAAATACAGGCCAGTCATAAACTCCTTTTTCGGGAACATTTCTTTTTCCTGACCATTCGAGGTACTGACCATAACCGCCACTCCACTCCCAGCTATTATTTAGGTAGAGAACAGCATGCATATTGCGTTTTCCCAACTCTGCCATGAAGAAGTCTAGTCCATCGAAGATAGTATCGTTGTATACACCGGGTGCTGTTTGCAACGTTGGCCTCACTTTTACAGCTTGTCCGGCAACACCATCTGCACCGACTAGTACACGCAAGTTATTGATACCATTTTCTTTCATGAAGTCGAGTTCTTTCAACAAGCGTTCACGGTTTCCTCCTTCTCCGGTAGAGCCTAATATTGCGCCATACCAGTAGTTTGTACCAATAAAATAATACGGATTGTCGCCTATTACAAAGTGACCATCTTTTTGTTTTACAAAAGCAGATTCCGACATGGTTGTACTTTTCTTACTGTTACAAGAAAAAAGACTTAGAACTGTGATCGTAAAAAGAATTAGTTTCTTCATTATTATTTTACGTTTAATTTTTCTTTGATAAATGCTTTCGAAGCATCATTATACTCTTTGCCAACACTGTGAGCAAACTCAGGGAATGCCATCCAGCGTTTTTCAGATTTTACCTGATTGTAAGCCGCAAAATTTATGTGAGGCGGGCAAACATTATCCTGAACTCCAATCCCCATAATAAGAGGACATTCAATCCACTGAGCCAGATTCTTGATATCAAAATAAGTAAGAAGTGAATAAACGTCTTCCCATTTAGCCTCGGGATGTGTTGTCATATAATTATCAAAATCGCTTTTAGGCCAAGGCGCTATTTTGAAATAATCAGGGTAATCGGATAAGAAAGGAATACTGGGTGCTGCTACTTTTACGCGTTTGTCGAGAGCCGCAGCCACAAATGAAAGTGCACCACCTTGACTACCTCCTCTTACAGCAATCTTTTCGGCGTCTATCTCTGGTCGGCTGCAAACAAAATCAAGTGCCCTTACTACATCTAAGAATGCCCCTCGATAATAATAATTATCTTTATTATCGAGCCCGTATGTAATCCATGTTCCAAAACGATTTGTGGGCTGATTTAATGCTTGTCCTCTGATCGATAAAACAAAGTATGCAAATCCATCCCACCACTGATTTGGAGGATAAGGTTGTGAACCATACCCCATATATTCTACAATCACGGGATGCTTACCTTCTCTTTTAGGCTTAGCATAATATCCTCTTATCAGCTCATTACCAAAAGAACGCATTTCAACCAAATAGACATCGTAATCTATTTTCGAATACTGGGGAACAAGTGTCAATTTATAATCCGGCGCAACTTTTGCAAGCTCTTTCAAGTTGTTATCCCAAAATGCTTTAAAATCATCTTTTGCATCGAGAGGCGAGTTAATCTTTTCGGGTTCGAAGCCGACATTAAACTTTTTCTCACAGGCTATTGTATCGTTGCGTCTGAACTGGACGGTATATCTGTAAAACCCGGGATTTGGATTATCGAAGCTAAAGAACTTGGATATTGAAGCTTTTCCGTCTATTTCTATATCCATAGAGTCAGCCTTTAGCGGTTGATAATCGTCTGTTGTGAGCGTTACCATCAATCGTCCTTGTACTGCCCATTTGTTCTTATTATCGATATTTACCTTTATTTGAACAGGACTAGGAGCCATAAATATATAATCGGAGTCCGCCACCTGAACATTTAAGGCTAATTTATCTTTTGTTTCAGCGGTAGAGATCGATAGAGCAGCCCCTTGGAGGAAGCCACCGACATTCCAACCATCATGAAACTTAATCGCAATCAGATTTTCTCCTGTAAGATCAATATCTTCTTCGGGAACAAAATAGTTTCGTTCATTGTCAAAGTAGCCTCTATAGTCTTGCGGAAATTCGCCCGTTTTACCTACAAGCTTACCATTAAAGTAAACCTCATCGGTAGCAGCCAAACGTCCGAGATGAAGCATAATTCCACCTTTATTCTTTATGGCATTGACTAAGACATCCGACATTTGTATTCTTTTACGATACCAACCAAAGCCGTTATCTAAATTGATGTTTTGATCTTTTAAGGATTTAGACGACAACACTTCTTGCCATGCAGTATCATTGTAGTCTACATTCATCCAAAGACTATCGACTCCTTCTCCGGCATGAAATTTCCAATCGGCAGAAAATGATTCGGAAACGATCGGGTCGAGATTTTCTTTTACCGCTTGCTTGCAGGATAAAACAAGAAAGAAAGTGATTACGGATAAGAAATATATGGTATATTTTTTCATGGTCCTTTAGCTATGATTCTATTTAATGATAGATAGTACAAATTTATAATTGTCGGCATCTTATTACAAATACTTTTTTAATCAATTATAATACTTTTTTGGGCATTTTACAGCGCCTACAAACTAAACATTATTCGCTTATTAGACATATAAATAAGAATATTCAATAGACAGTATGGAGAATACCGACATCCATACAAAGAATAATACTTTTTTAATCTTTCGTTACAACTCACTGTTCTTTTTACTGTAGTGCGGCCTTTACTATTTTACCCCATTCTTTCAAATCGGTATCCTTCCAGCCGGTAGCAGGAGATGTAGAATCTTTAATCATCGAACATGTTTCGTTTTTATCTGCGATAGACCATGCAACCCAACTTATCTGATGTTGTTTCATCCAGTTCAACCAATTGTTCCATTCTGTTTTGTTTATAGCACCATCACCCGATGCTTCCATTCCTGCACACTCCGACACAAAAATCGGAAGTCCTTTTCCAATGGCATAATCAGCCCTATCACGTAAATATTGCTTATGTGTTGCAGCATAGAAATGTAGTGTATACATGATATTATCATATCCTTCGATCGGATTATCTGCAGCCAGATGTATATCCTGATCCCAATGAGGTGTACCTACCAATATTACGTTCTTAGTATCTATCGCTCGAATCGTTTTAATTATTTCTTCCGAGTATGCTTTTACTGTTTCCCAAGAATCTTCTACCGGCTCATTGAATATTTCGTATATTATATTCGGGTAGCCTTTGTATTTATTGGCAGTCCTTGTAAAAAATTCCTTGGCTTCCTGTGTCTTTATCCCATGACTATGCCAGTCTACAATAACATACATTCCATTTTCGATAGCCGCATCAACAACGTTATCGAGGCATTCGTTCGCTTTTTGAGGGTTGGTTATGTATGCTCCTTCGGGTTCAACCCCGATTGCTGCACGCACCAGATTACAATTCCAATCCGATTTGAGCCATGCTACAGTAGACTCATTATAGAAGCGCGGCCACCAATTATGCCACCCAAAGCTTACCCCCTTGAGAGCTATTGTCTTGCCGTCCTTATCTACCAATGAAGTACCTTTTACTGAAAGTTGACCATGCTGCTCTACAAAAGTCTGAGCAATTATCTGATCTGCATTGTCTCCGCTACATCCGACAAACAGGAAAAACAGTAGAATGTAAGCCTTGTAAAAATTCTTAATCATAACTCTCTATATTTTGTGAAAAAACTCTCCTTGCCCTAAAACAAGGAGAGAGTTAATATTCATTCTTATATTATTTTATGCTCGGAACCTGGTCACGAGTAATCACATAAGTTTGCTTCATTGCATCTTTCCACCATTCGTCAGTAGCATGTTTGCTACCGCTATCAGCTTTTCCATACCATGGCATAAACCAGGCCCAGCGTGCCCCCGCACTCCATTGTTCGGATAGAAGGCCAACTGTTCCACATTCGGAAAGGGCAATCACCTTATGCCCATAGCGAGCAAACTCCGATTGGTATATAGATACACAATCGCTTGTATTCTTACTATATAAATCACGACCAATGATATCTACATACTCATCGCCCGGATACCAGCTACTATCGTCAGACTCGCTTGTCCACACCCAGATCAGGTTGTTTACACCCTGCGATTTGAAATAGTCGAACATGGCAATCCAAAGTTTTTTGCAAGAATCAGCATCTTTACCCCACCAGAACCAACCGCCGGCAGCTTCGTGGAATGGACGCCAGATCACAGCAATCCCTTCCGATTGCAATTGTTTTAATGAAGTAGCTACCTTTGCAAGATCGGCCTTAAAGACTTCATTTTCGCGTGTTCCTTCAACTGTAGCCTTGGCTGCATCGAAGTATGTATCAGCTTTGTAAAAAGCATAATCTCCATTTGAATCGGCAGGTATCAGATAAACAGCTGTTACAGTGTAATCATGTCCGCTTATGATAAGACCCGAAGACTTTAATTTAGTTAGGATAGCATCTGTTATTTTCATCTCATAATAATCGCCGCTGATAGAAAAATATTCGTAACCATCGGCAATCTGTCCCCAGTCGCTACCTTTTAGTGAGCCTTGAGCTCCTGATGCCACGTCTTTGATTGCAACACGGATAATGTCGTTAACCTTCGCTGATGCAAACCCCTCAAGAGCTGACGCATCAGTAAGCTGTACATTGCCCGACCAATCGGAAGGCATAGCTACATTACCATTCCATAACCTAGCCGATACGGGAACATTCCAATGCCACATAATAGAAACCAATCCACCTGCATCCCACCAGTTTTTTACAGGCGAAATATCGCTATAGTCAATCCAGTTGCTAGGAGAATATGGCAGATGCACATAATCGAAAGTATTTAATGCCGGGTATTTTCCTGTAAGTGTATGAACAGCTTCTGCCTCTTCTACATTCCAGTTTACATTAGCCATTGTACCGGAGATAACTTTTTGTTTATAGCTTTCTACCAAAAACTGATACACCTTCTTTGCCTGAGCTGTAGCATTCGGATTACAAAGCGTAGCTGTTATAACAGGATCGGCCTTCGTTGTAAAGCTGATGGTTGTTTCGGGTGCTTCTTTATAAGTAGGTCCAAGTACAACACCTGCAGGTACAACTAGTTTGTAAGTCTTTCCTTTTTCCAATCCGGTAGCTTTAATCGTTACCTGGCTTAACTTGAATGAAACATCCGTTATAGTAGCCCCCTCTAAAGTAATCTTTTCGTGTCCGGCTTTAGGACAGAATATATTCTGATCATAATTCAGAACAATAGTTATGTCACCTTCAGGCAAATCTGTTGTTCCATCAGCAGGTGTACTACTTGCTAATTGGGGAATGCCCGGATCGCCGATAACCGGATCATCTATATCGGTACAGGCAGTCATTAGGATAACCCCCAATAGGATATAAAAAATATTTAGTGCTATTTTTTTCATAATATATCTTTTTGTAAAGAGCTTGCCTAATGTAAATTCAGATTAGGCAAGCCTTTATTTAAATATTACCGACCAGTTATAATAGAAACCTTAGAAATAACAAGATGCTCTCCTTGAATAATAATTGCTGTAGTTGACCAACCATCGTTAGCTCCTAATATATTGTCAAGGAATGGTTGAGTTAATTCCATCTCATAATATGTTAAACTTGTATCAGTAAATACAGGTGTATCCCACGTTGCCCAGTTTGCATTATTAATCTGCAATTGTCCATATCCGGTAACTGTAAAATAGAATTTAAGTATTGCTCCGGCTTTTATTCCATCAAAAGATTCCTTATACAGACGAAATGCACCTCCAGCACCTTCACCCGCCCAAGATCCAAGGTCACGTGTTTCATTCATTATCACAGTTTCTACTATCCCCGAAGAGATAATACGTATTGTATAAGTCACTTCTCCGTTAGATGAGATCAGCTTAAATGCTGTATTTCCATTAGCATTACTTGGAACAAGTATACTAAGAGTAGAACCTTGCAAAATATACTGTGTATTATTTCCGTTTACCTGCACATTGGTCAGTTTATCCGCATTCTGAACATCTACTTTCAAAATAGTACCCGACTTGATTTCCTCATCTGAACCCGGAAGAACAGGTATATAACAGAAGTCTGGTTTAGTCACTGTCAAAACGGAGCCCTTTACAGTCTCTCCATTTTTCATTGTTAATGTCAGTTCTCCTGTCTCTGCATCTACCGGGGCTTTTATCACCAAGTCAGTAGAAGATGTTGGAGTAACTTCAACAACTTTGTTTCCTCCAAATGTTACAGATGTAACAAGATCTAGATTCTTACCTTTTATTGTAAATTCATTACCAGCAGCGACAGAAGATGGATTGTATGACAATATCTCAGGTTTTAACGTAGTAATTTTTACTGATACAGTTTTTCCACTAGCGGTATTTAGAATAAGATCTCCTGTTTTGGCATTAGTTGGAGTAGTTACTTTTATTTCCGTTGCACTCTTCGATATAGGTGTTACAGCCTCTGATACTCCTGGGAATAATGCTGTAGTAACCAAATCCATATTAACCCCTTTGATCGAAATGACACTACCATCCTTTATGCCTGTAGCAGGAGTAGCCACCAAATCCGTTGGCACAGCGACACCTATATTAGCTATAGCTACATGCACGCCCGAGTAAGCAACCATTACAATAGCGCCATCGGTGATACCTTCAGGCAGAGTAAATGCCAATACGTCATCTTTTATTGCATGAGCCACAGGCGCTCCATCAGGAAGCTGTACTGACTCTACCAGATCAAGATTCTGACCTATTGTAGAAACTACATCTCCGGGTTTTTTATTTGTAAGATCCAATACCTTTTCTACAGAAGGGAGAACTACTTGCAATTCTGTTTCTGATTTCAATTCCACCGGAATAGCAGCTGTGTCAGCCAAAATAATAATACCGGTCTGTGCTTCGCGAGGAACAACGACTTCAATCTTTTTACGCTCCCATGTCAAAAAATCTTTATAAGATACTTCCACATTATCAGAAAAGACTACTTTCTGAATCAAATTCAGATAATCACCTTCTATTGTTAGAGTCTGACCTGCCTTGACAGGAGATGGTGCAAACTTCGTAATAGATATAGGCTCTGTATATTTAAGCAACGTTTTGGTAGTTATTTCTAAACCTGAAGCAACAAGTTTAACATAGCCTTCTTTAGCATCCTGAGGAATGGTAATCTTTATTTTTTCTTTACTTACCACTTCTATATCAGTAACCTCAATACCTTCGGGAAGAATTACACTTGTTACTTTATCAAGGTTTTTCCCTATAAAGGTAAGCTCGCTACCACGTAGAGCCGGACTTGGGCCAAAAGCTTCAAGAACCACAGCGCCCGAACCATTGTCATCATCGTTAGAACATGCCGAGAATGTAACTGCAAAAATTACCAGCATTACTAAAACGACTTTACCATATATATTATTCAATATCATATTCTTATAATTTTAGCAATTATCATTGAGCTTTAACAACACGTACATTATCAATATGGAATGTAGGGTTACAAGGTGTACCCGTTACTCCTCCTCCATTAACAAATAATGTAATACCGGAGTAATGTCCTGCAGCATTTACCTTATTCAGGTTAGTACCATCTTTGCTATATTTAAAATCTGTCATTGGTATGGTTACCGTAACCCAACCATTACTTACATAAGTGCCTGTATCTGCCCATGGAATCCACAATGCCCGAGGATAATTACTATTTGACAAATAAGCATTATTAGGGTTACCACCGGTAGGACCACCTTCCTGCCAATTCATCCAAACATCTGAAGCTCCTGTAAAAATAATTTGAAGAGCAGCAGCAGACCATACGTCAGGTATATTTACCTCAAATTTTAAAACATATTTATCAAGGGCACCTGCATCAAAGAAATCAGGATCGGTAGTACGATATGTCCAGCGTTCATAACCAAATTTGCTATCATCCCATTTGTCATCATCCATTTCTCCTGTAAATATCAGATACTGTCCACAACCTGTTAATCCACCGTCAGTACTATATCCTGATCCGGCATGCCATCCATGATGATATCCACCATCAGCAAACTTTGTATCAAAATCTAGAATGATATTTCTATAATCTCTAAAATAGAATGGACTTTCAGTTGTACCATATACAGATGTAACTTTTACAGGTCCGGGCTTAGCACCTACAGGAACTTTTACTGCTATATTATCTAAATCATGGCTCACAACCTCACCTTGCAATCCTCCTTCAAAAGTTACAGTCAAAGGGTTGGCGTCTTCATGAATAAAATAAAGACCATGAATATAAGCAACATTGCCATCATCAACATATTCACATGTCATGGATTTAGGTGCAGGTGCAGGAACTTTTGTTTCGAAAGTATAATAGCAAGAGTCATTATTTGTATATAACTTAATCAAATCTTGCTTCTCTCCAGGAATACCTGAAGGTATATTAACAATAATAGTATTGTCCGTCACAAAATTCGGGTTTAACTTGGCTTTCTGATCATTAAAATAAACCTTATTAACTTTCGACAAGTTTTCTCCAATAATGGCAATCTGAGTACCCAAATATCCGCTTGTCAATAAAGAATCAGAAATAGTTGCGTCGCATGGTCGTATGTATCTAACGACCGGAGTACCTCCTCCCGAGCCGCCTTTATCGTCATCATCCGAGCACGAATTGAATGAGACAAGAGCAAGTAATACAATAGCTATATTTAAAATATATTTTTTCATAATCTAGTCTTACTTAAAAGTTAAAATGCATAATCAACCGGTTCCTGAGTTATACTTGGTGTCTTTGTTACTGTTTCCGCAGGAACAGGCAACACAAGATTTTTTTCTGTAATAGTTATAGTTCCTACATTTTTATCAAGATAGAATATAGAACCTTTACCCGAAGAATCATCGCTCGGATCGAGAGGAGTAAACCCTCCGTGATGTGCATTGCTGGCATTACGTTCTTGCCATGTATAACTACCATTAGAAATATATTGACGTTCACGCTTCATTCCATTCAAATAAGAAAGAGCCTTATTCATATCCCTATAGCTCATCCGTTTAATGTCAAGGAAGTTGACACCTTCAAGAGCAAATTCGACACGACGTTCTTTGATCAACTGATCGTAAGTAATAGAAGTGGCTTTTGTAGAAAATCCGGCACGTTCACGTACCTTATCATATACGGTCAATGCCAAAGCGTCGGTAGTAGATGTACCCGAGCCGATACATGCCTCAACATAACACAGATATACATCTGCCAAACGGAGTAAATAAATATTATTACCTGCATCCTGATTGGATGTTCCTGCAACTCCGTCACAATCGGAATTAGCTCCGATTACATATTTCCTTACATGTGCCAACATACCATTTGATGTTTCGGTAGACTCATCTTGCGAAAAATTATGATAAGTATATCCACCGCCACCCAAATTTGAGTAACTGTCACCGTTGCGCATGTATGTATAATAACGACGGGCATCATTCGAATCAAAAGCTTCTTGCAAACTAAGAGTCGGCCCCTTACCTGCTCCCCAAGATGAACCTAAAGTTATCAATGCATTACGAGACAAAGAGACATTGCGTCCGTTACCGTATCCATAACCATCGTTTGTACATTGTATAGCAAACAAAGACTCTGAAGAGTTGTTTCCTTTTGGATAAAACATTGTAGAAAGGTCTGAATATAATTTCAGCCCACTATCATTAATTACCTCAGCTGCGTAAGATTTAGCTTTGGCAAAATTATCGGATGATGATGCATCAGAAAGGTGAGAAGCCATCGTTAGATGAAGCTTTGCCAACATACCTATAGCTGTATATTTTGAGCATCTACCGGTCTGAAATGGAGTTGAAGGAAGATTGTCTTTAGCAAATTCGAGATCCTGACGGATAAATTCGTAAACACTTGCTTGCTTATGGCGAATCACCTGACCTCCGGAGATATTATTATTTGTTATAATCGGAACATCTTGCCAATACTCTGTTAACCAATAATAAGCAATAGCACGAATACAACGAGCCTCGCCAAGAGCACGATTTATTACCGTTTCCGAAACTCCATTAGATCTTGCTGCCGCAGGCATACCATTGATAACATTGTTACAGTACGAAACCACACGGTAAAGTCCATTCCAACCCTGAGTAAGGAAGGAATTTCCATTCTGAAAAGTCATATAATAAAATTGACCTTCCTGATCGTAAGTATAATAAAGGTCTCCGGCAAGCTCATCTCCTGCCATCCACATAAAATTCATTCCAAAGTCTTGCCAGACAAACGCAGCATACAGAGAGGCAGAGTTGGCATTAACGGCAGACTCTGATGTGTAATATGTCTCCAGCACCTGCTCTGACTCAGGAACTATAGTCAAGAAATCATTACAAGATGTAGCACCCAGGATAATGGATGAAAGACAAATTGATTTGATTATATTTTTAATATTCTTCATGTTTTTATCTTTAAAATTAGAAAGTAACATTTGCACCTAAAGTAAATACACGAGGTGATGGATAACGTCCCATATCCACGTTAGAAAGACCTGCCTGCTGGTTGTAAGAACCAATTTCAGGATCTAAACCTGAATAACCTGTAAACGTATACACATTCTGAACGTTGAAATAAAGTTTACAATTAGATATGCCTGTCTTCTTCAACCAAATCTTTGGCAGGTTATATGCTAATGATATATTCTGAATGCGTAAATAGCTTCCATCTTCTATCCAACGATCACTCATACGGTTGTTACCATTGATATCATTGCCACTCCAACGAGGCAGTGTTGCATTTGGATTGATTATATAGCTATTATCTACATTTGACACATCATAGTTATTTCCGTTAACGTATCCCAATTGTGCACGATTGAGTACTGTGGTCGACTGATTGTCCCACTGAGACATCACACCTTCTGTCTTTACACGTACATAGTTCAAGATATCACCTCCTACCGATCCAGTGAGGCCAATGCCTAGTTCCCAATCTTTGTAGTTAAACGTATTAGAAAAACCAAAAGTAAAGTCGGGATTAGGATCTCCAATAACCGTTTGGTCATATTCGTTGATGATGCCATCAGGAACACCATTCGGTCCGCTGAGATCTTTAAACTTAACATCACCAACCCAAGCTCCGGTAGTGCGATGAATCTCTACACCTTCGGGCTTCGCTGAATTTCTCAAGTCTTCCGCATCTTTATAAAGTCCGTCGGTTTTGTATCCATAAAATACACCGATAGGTTGTCCTACCGAAATCATCGATACTGTTTGGAAAGCTGCATACCAGTCTAACCTTCCATAAAAAGGTGTACCTAAGTCATCCAGTTCTTTTACTTTATTGCGGTTCAAAGAGAATGATAAGGCTGAAGTCCAGTTAAAATCTTTACCTGCTATATTGTGTGTATTCAATGATATGTCTATCCCCTTATTATCCACTTTTCCGATATTCATATAAGGAGTTTGAATATCTGTCCAACCAGATCCACCCAGAACAGGCGATACAGATGGCTGAAGTAACAAGTCTTTTGTTGTTTTATGATATAAGTCTACAACTAAACTTATACGATTATTAAACAACCCTAAATCAACACCTGCATTATACTGTACCGAAGCTTCCCATTTTAGGTCAGGGTTAGCATTATTTGTCATACGATATGCTGTACCAAACACTGTTTGAAAAGCTTGCATAGTAGATCCATAACGATAGGTAGGTAAGTTATCATTACCATTCATACCATAGCTTAAACGCAATTTCAAATTCGACAGCCAGTCTTGCGTATTTTCCATAAATTTCTCGCTGGAAACACGCCATGCGGTTGAAAATGAAGGGAAGTATCCCCAACGATGGTTTGCTCCAAACTTAGAAGAACCATCAGCACGTAATGTAGCCGTCAATAAATAACGATTGTCAAAATTATAGTTTGCACGACCAAATACAGAAACCTTCGACTGAGCATCTTTAGAACCGCTACTTGCCACAAACTTACCATCAGAGCCAATCACATGAATATCATTTGAAGACAATTGATCTTTTTGTAATTGCAGGCTTTCCCATGATGACTTAGAAGCTTCTGTTCCGGCCATGAAGTTAATGCTGTGTTTATCAAAAGTCTGATTGTATGTAGCATAGTTCATCCAGTTCCAATATAAGCTATGCGCTTCGTTTTGCATAATCATTATATTGGTATTCTTCAACTGGCCATATTCATAACTTGGCTTGAATCCCTTATTTGTACTATTGGAGCCATCAATACCCACTTCTGAACGAAAATTAAGATATTGATTGAGAGTAAACTGCCCATAGATATTAGCTATAATCCTCTCGCGGCGCAAGGTATTGATCTGATCTTTGGTCAATGCCACAGGATTGTATATCGAAGACCCATTTACGGTCTCAGGTCCTGCATAATTTCCATCAAAGTCATAAACAGGAACTGCCGGCGACATTAATGCAGCTTGCATTACCACACCATTGATACCATCGTTATTGATAATAGATTCATCTGTCCGTGAATAGGAAAGAGATGCTCCGACCTTTATATATTTATTAAATTCATTATCAACATTCACCCTACCGGTAAATCGCTCGAAATCTGAATTTAGTAATATACCGTCTTGATTTGTATAACTTATAGATGCCAGATATTGAGTTTTATCTGTTCCTCCATTTAGGGAAAGGCTATGGTTTTGCATCCATGCATTATCCATTACGGCATCTTGCCAGTTTGTACCTTTGCCCAACAAAGAAGGATCAAGGTAAGCCTGATCAACATTCGGCAAGAAACCTTCATTGTAAAGCTGTTGTTGGTAAGTTCCATACTGACGGAGGTTCATCATATCTAATTTATCGATAGGAGATTGAAGAGAAATACTTCCATCGTACGTAATATTTGTACGCCCTTTGTTTCCTCTTTTAGTTGTAACGATCACAACCCCGTTAGCTCCGGCAGACCCGTAAATTGCAGCTGCGGACGCATCCTTCAATACATCTATAGATAGGATATCGCTTGGAGCAATAGCTGATAATGGGTTCACTACGTTTTGACCGTTAGAACCTCCCGACCAAGAAAAACCGACTGTAGATGAACCGGCACCACTCATTGGCACTCCGTCAATCACATACAGAGGTTCATTTGTCAAATTAATAGAAGAAGCACCACGAATACGTATCGAGGTAGCTGCTCCCGGTGCTCCCGAGTTGGAAGCAACCTGTACTCCGGCCACACGCCCTTGGAGCGCCTGGTCGAGGTTTGTGATAACGGACTCTTTAAGCCTGTCTGCCGATAAGCTACTAACAGAACCCGTCAGGTCACTTTTCTTCATTGTACCATAACCAACAACAACGACTTCTTCCAAAGCCACATTGTCTTCCTGAAGGGCAACATTAATAGGTTTATCTGATTCTACTTTTACTGATTGGGGCGTCATACCTATAAAAGAATATGTAAGGACATCGCCCTTATTCGCTTTTATAGTATAATTTCCGTCAAAGTCAGTCATCACACCGACTTTGGTCTGTGTTTGAACTGTCACACCCGGCATCGGTGAGCCGTCTTTAGCATCTGTTACCTTCCCTGAAATTTGATAGCTCTGCGCATACATAGCACATGGAACCATACATATCAGGAGCAATAAAAAAAGGATTTTTCTCATAATTTAAGGCTTCGATAATGATTAGTAATATTTTTACACGGTTAGATTTGCTTTATTCTCATATTGCTTCTTAGCGTAATACAAATATATTTATGATAATAAAATATAACAAATACTATATTATCACATAGTAATACTTTATTATCAAAAACAAAAAGTAGACTCTTTGACTAGCAAGCTCAGAATCTACTTTAACATCTAATTATAAGGTATATATTATATATACAAGAGTTATTCACAATAGATAATAATAATATTTTTCAGCCGACATATATAGAAAAAGCATTAGGTAGAAATCAAAAAAATATCACAAATTGACAAAAAAGTATTATCACACAAAAAACTTAGACTCTTTATAATTTTCTCTAAATTCGCGTGGAGTACATCCTTTTTTCTTTTTGAATATACGATTAAAGTTCGAAAGATTGTTAAACCCGCACACAATACTAATCTCAGCAACACTATGGGTAGTATCAACCAGCATACGCGTAGCATGTCCTAAGCGTATGTCATTTAACGAGTCTATAAAATTACGTCCTGTACGCTGTTTTATAAAACGGCTGAAAGCAACTTCGGTCATCCCGACCAAATTTGCGACATCGGAAAGCCGGACTTCTTTACTATAATTTTCCAACATATGATTGTAAGCACGTTCTATTCGCCTGCTATCATAATTTTGCGTATGTTCATTAAACGATCGGCTGGATAATTCGCGCATAGGCGATAAAGACAAATCGGATAGGATACCAAACAGATTTAAAACAGAATGAGCTCCCTCATGTTCGGAAGCAAGAGAATATAGCCTGTCTTTTATTTGCTTTATGGTCTCCTTCGAAAAGGTAACCCCATAGATGGCTTTCTCAAACATCTCTTTTACCGACCTGAATTGATTTTTCTGCAAAAGCTGTTCATTCAGAAGGTCTCCATGAAACTGAATTGTTATTTCCTTTATCTCTTTCGACTGACATTTATGATCGAGCCAACCATGTTCGAGACTAGAGCCGGTGATTAAGGTTAGTTCTAAATCGTCAATCTCCTCTATACTATCGCCGACTACCCGTCTTGCTCCCGCCCCATTTTCTATAAAATTCAGCTCAAACTCGGCATGGACATGAATAGGAAATGTAAAATGCTGTTTTATACGCGAAAAAATCATGAAACAGTCCCTTTGCGATAGAGGAGTGACCTCTCTCAATATTGAGTCTTTCATTGTATTTTAATGTTATAATATTCATATTTTTCTCAAAAGAAAACATTGTTTCCGAAAAAACAAATATATTTATGCAAAAAATATAACACAACATAATGCAACATACAGAATATTAAATAAAATATAAAAAATTGCAATTTGTATTTTTTTTATTATATTTATCCTACACAATATTGAAAACATTTAAACAAACTAATTAATTGAACCAATCGTAAACTACATTTAATTACTTACAATTATGAAAAAATTAATAGTCAGTCTGTTTATATTAACAGCAATGACAACCGTCACAACGATCAAAGCTCAAGAAAAAATCGTTATCAGCGAAAGAACCGCAGCTAAAATAGAAAGTATAAGAGCCAAAGCCGCAAAAGATGCTGCCGATGCAGATAAAAAAATGGAGCAGGAAATAGAAAAGGCAAAAAAGCAAATAGATTCTGATACTAAAAAAGCTGCAGACGATGCTAAAAAAAGAATGGAAAAAGATTCGAAAAAAGGAGCTGAGGATGCTCAGAGAAAGGCAGACAAAGCTATAGCAAAAGCCAAGGAGAAAGCTGAAAAGACCAAACTAAAAGCTAAGATAAAAGCTGAAAAGGAGATACAGAAAATAAAAACTGAGAAAGCTATCAACATCTAGTTTTGACATTTAATAACACTTGAGTAATAAAAGAAGAGCTCTCTGTAGATAAATCGAAGGGAGTTCTTTTTATTTTAAGGAACTGGATCATACCCATGTCCACCCCAAGGATTGCAGCGAGCAATACGCTTTGTCGCCAGCCAAAAACCTTTGAATGGTCCGTATTTTTTGATTGCCTGAATTGCATATTCCGAACATGTAGGTGTATAACGACACGAGGGAGGTAGCATAGGCGAGATACTGTATTTATAGAAATATACAGGTAACAACAATATCCAGGATAATAGTTTCTTCATTCGCTTTGCTCTATTTTCCCAATCTTATCGGATAATAGGAGTTGAGCCTTTTGCATCGCCTTCTCTATCTCAGCATATGTAGGTAATTCTGTCTTCAAATACAAGAAAGCAACATCCAAACGCTTATTATGGGTTTGTAACATATCCGAAAAAGATGATTTATTTAATCTGTAAGCTTCCCTTATCAGGCGTTTTACCCTATTGCGCTTTACCGCTCGTTTAAACTTTTTCTTAGCCACACTTATCATCACCGAAGCATACTGATTCTCCTTATTATCCTCATCAGTGAATAAATAAACAACTCGTAGAGGATAAGCCACAAAAGAATCTCCATTTGCAAAAATGTTCTCAATAGCCTTTGTACTACAAAGCTTCTCTTGTTTCGAAAATGTCTTTTTACAATCGGTAGAATATGCTTCTGTCATCACTTTTTCTAAAGAAGCAAAGATACATTAAATAATTTTCAAAAAAACATTCTTGCTCTTTAGCTATCAAAAGAAAATATTTTCACACAAATCATAATACACATATAAACAGAATATTAAAACACAAATCCATTCGTATTTTTTAATATTCAGATAAGAATATATAGAAAAATTCATTTTTACATGTAACCTTTTCCAAGGCAACTACGTCATAAAAGTAACGAGCTCGATACAACAAATCAATATGTAAGGAATAAGGAATATGAAACAAAGATTAATAATACTAGCCGCACTATTTATAATCGTCTCTTCAACACTGTTAGGTCAGATTAATATATCGGGAACCGTAGTTGACACAGATACTCATAACATTATAGAATTTGCAAACATAGCACTGCTAAAGCAAGACTCAAGTTTTGTAGCAGGCGCATCATCAGATACAAAAGGTCTATTTGCTTTTAATAACATCCCCACAGGTGACTATATATTATCTGCCACATTTGTAGGATATGGAAAAAGATATATCCCGGTTAAGAATGCTATTGAAAACACAGATCTGGGAAATGTGCCATTGAAACCCTCTGATATAGCACTCAAAGATGTAACAGTAACAGCAAATGCAGTTATACAAAAGCCCGACAGGAAAGTGATTATCCCATCTGACACCCAGATAAAAGCATCGAATAGTGGTGTTACATTATTACGTAATCTTCAGCTATCTCGCATTATCGTAAACCCTTTGAACAATACAATTACCTTGCCGGGTGGTGATGCCGTACAACTTCGCATCAATGGCGTAGAAGTAACTATCGCTGAGATTACAGCCATCCAGCCCGAAGATATAATCCGTATCGAATATCATGACGATCCGGGAATGCGCTACGGAAATGTAGGTGCTGTTATCGATTATATCACACGCCGCAGAGATTCGGGAGGAAATGTATCGGCGAATCTGGCTAATGTACCTTTTGGAGTATTGGGCTGGGGCGAAAATTTTCTTTCGGCGAAAGTGAATCATAAGAAGTCTGAGTTTGGGGTTAATGCATATTGGTCGCGCAGAAATATAGAATGGACACGCGAAAATGAGGAGACATTTGTATTTCCGGACAAAACATTGACTCGTACAGAAGAAGGACAACCAACAACATTTAAAGACGACAGACTAAACGTTGCGCTAAATTATAGCTTGAATGAAGCCGACAAATACATGTTTAACGCAACATTAAGAAATAATTATCAGAAAACACCGAATCAGTTTTCGGACAGAAACAGTATGATCTACTCTTCGGATAATAATAACCCTTTGTCGATCTCCGATCATTCGACATGGAGAAGTTATTCTCCATCGCTAGACTTGTATTACCAACGAAACCTAAAGAACGACCAGCTTTTGATATTCAATTTAGTAGGCACATACATTGACTCTAAATCTACACGTTCGTATCAGGAGCGCAGAAACAATATACTGAATACAGACATATATTCATCAGTACTTGGAGATAAATATTCCTTAATAGGGGAAGGTATATATGAGAAAACACTGAAAGCAGGGAAAATATCAGCCGGACTAAAACATACGCAAAGTTATACAAGCAATAGTTATGAAGGAAATGTTACTGCCAATGTAGGACTCAACTTTGCTGAAACATACGGTTATGCAGAGTTCCAATTTAAGAAGAATAAGTTCAACTATTCGTTAGGACTGGGCGTAATGCGCAACTATAATAGTCAAGGTGAAAACCATAACGAAAAATATATCTTCCGTCCAAATATTCGTGTATCTTATAATATCAATGACAACGCATATATCAGGTATAATGGATACATATCAGGATATTCGCCTTCATTGTCGGACTTGAACAATGTGGAACAAGATATTGACTCATTACAAATCCGCAGGGGGAATCCGAACCTTCAGACAGTATGGTACTATACCCATACACTAACGGGCGGATATAACAAAGGAATATTCGGAGTAGAATTCTTTATGCGATATAGTTACGATCATAAACCAATCATGGAACAAGTAACTTTCGAGGATGGTAAATTCGTTCGTACAAACATCAATCAGAAAGGTTTCCATAGACTAAACACCGAGGCAACATTCAAATTAAAACCCTTTGGTGAATATCTGACACTATCCGTTACTCCGGGACTCAACCGATATATAAGCTATGGAGAAGAATTTACTCATACGTATAGCTCATGGCGTGTACGGGGTTCTGCCGTATTCAATTATAAAAAATGGTCTTTAACAGGAGAAATGTATACACGCTGGAATAACTTCTGGGGCGAAACAATGGATAGAGGAGAACGCATTCATACGGTATCGGTAGGCTATTCAGATGAAAGCCGCCTACTAGGACTGGAAAAAGTTAAATGGAGCCTTACCGGAGGAATGTTTAATCCATTCTCAAAAAGTTATTCGCAAGGCAGCCGCAATTATTCGGCTCTGACACCAAACAAATCGCTCGTGTATACCGATAATCTGAAACAGATATTTGTAATAAATTTCACAATAAACTTCAACTTCGGACGTCAGTACAAAGCAGGTAACAAACGATTGAATAATGATGATACGGATGCAGGTATCATGTCAGGATCAAAAAAATAAATCTGATATAACAAAATAATATTAAGATTAACTTAATATTGATTGTGTTTACAAATTGCCTCTACAGACGTGATGTTTGGAGAGGCAATATTTTTTTTCTCTTTACTTGATAAGTAATTGGTAAAAAAGAATGGTTTACTTATTGCATTACAAAAAACTCTGTGGTACTCTTTTTACTCTGTGGTAAAAAAAATGAATAAGAGCGAATACGACAACAACTCCTTTTTATAACTTAATATATAAAAAACATAATTTAATAGATGTTGTTATCTATCATTTCCAACAGTTGCAACATGCCATTATTAGAAGCTCGCATAATATTGGATTCTCTATATTTCCCAAACTGATACCTTTTTGTAATGCTTTTATTTTTGTATACAGTACATACCCATACCGTACCCACAGGATTCTCTTCTGTACTGCCATCGGGCCCGGCTATTCCGGTAGTAGCTATTACACAATCTACATTCAAGAGATTTTGTGCACCCTTTGCCATCTGTGCAGCGACAATTTCACTTACAGCTGTATATTTATCTATATTTTCTTGAGAAACATGCAATACATTTACTTTTTCCTCATTTGTATAAGAAACAACCGAACCTTTGAAATAATTGGAAGAACCCGGAACGGATGTAATCATATGTGCAATATTTCCACCTGTACAACTTTCGGCTGTGCCTAAGGTCAGCCCTTTTTCGAAAAGCCGTGCTCCTAGTATTTTTTCGGGAGAAATATCTTCTTCTGCTATAATAGCATCGCCCAGTAATGCTTGTAGCTTTTTAACCTCTGTCTCCATCTCCGGCAAACGATGTTCTCCCCTGACGAACAAGCGAAGCTTCATCAGACCCAAAGATGGAAGGTATGCCAGTCCAAAACCTTGCGGCAGATTGTCTTCGAAGTCGGCAATGTACATTGCCAAAGCAGATTCGGTATAACCTTTTACGATAAATACTCTTTTGAGGTATGCCTCTATATCATACTTGTTCTTCAAGCGAGGAAGTATCTCGTTTTCCATTACATACCTCATTTCGTGAGGTACACCCGGCATAGAAACGAGCACTTTATCTTTATGGTCGAACCATGTAATGGGTGCTGTACCTACCTTATTTTGTATCACGGTACAATTTCTAGGCACATAAGCCTGATTGCGAGTCAATTCGTTTAGAGATGTAAAATTAGATATTACATTCCTTATATTATCCAGTACAGCATCGTCAAAAACTAATGTGGTATCAAAATACTCGCAAAGGGTTTTCTTCGTTATATCATCTTTCGTAGGCCCAAGACCTCCCGTCATCAACACGACATCAACACGTTGAAAAACATCGCTTATCGTATTTTTTATTTGCTGAGCATTGTCGCCTATCGACTGCATCTCTTCTACCTCAAATCCGGCTAGTGTAAGATTCTGAGCCATCCATGCAGAATTTGTATCCACAATCTGACCTATCAGAATTTCATCACCAATTGTAACTATTGCTGCTTTCATTTCTATCTGAAATTTTACAAACTTTTATTTTCAATTTGACAGATGCAAATGTACTATAAAAGCTTATTTCGGCAACAAATACTTCTGAAATGAAATACCACAGATTAGATAATTTACAGAATGTTCACAAATGAACTATATATCAGAAAAACGTCTAAAATCCTGTAACTAATAATCCTCGAGCACCCTTCATTCCGCACTTCTGATATTTATTGTAGGCCATAGCTGCAGCCTCACGGATAGATACAGATGTACCTCCGTTTATGTATACAGCTATAGCATCATGCAACGTATATGCTTCAGGGCTCATTAGGTGAGTTGACCATAGTAAAGGTTCGGCTTTGGCTGATTGCAAGTAAGGTGAAAAATATCGTTTACTATAGCAGGCTAGAATAATTGCATCCCGCTTTTTCCCATCTGTATTTTGATATGTATTAGCCAGCGAAAAATCCATTAATCCGTTATGGCCGATGTACGCCACCAGCTTAGCATCGCCATACAACCCCAATATTGGCTTATCATCAAGCTTTATTGTATTTTTCTTACTACCGGCACAAGCCTTAAGAAAATCGATGGTACAATCACTTATATATCTTCCGTCATAAGCATCTGCAACAAGATAGTAGTTTTTTGTCTTATGCTTGAAAACAATTCGTTCCAGACAGATATCATCTGCGCTTTTATAATGTCTTACTTCCTGCCAATCAGGGCTTTTCTTAAAGTATGTGCGAACGCCATATCCGCAACCCCAATATAAATTATTATCAGGATCTTGTCCGTTACCTATTCGCTTCGGTACTTTTACGATTCCCTGATATTTATTATCACAGAGGGCAACCATTACATGTATAGTTTGTACTTCCTGAGCAAACAAGAAAAAAGTGAACAGGAAGAAGCTGAATAGAAAAAATATTCTTTTTCTCATGGCATCATCATTAAGTTTTTAATATCGTTCCGATATTAATAGAGAAAAAAGACAGTGAAATTCCATAAATCAGTTATCAAATAAATAACGCTGGATAAACATCATAAACACTTCTTTATCCGAATGATATTTTCTCAATAATCTAGACCAGTCTCTTTCATCAAGTTCTATTTTCGTCCCTTTATTATCTTCATAAACCATTCTATCAAAAATATCTTTCTTCAATGATGCCTTTTCTCCCTGATTGTTTTGATATTGCTGATAACCGAAAATATCTATTTTGTATTCTTCTTTGTAATTTGATAGGTTCCCGCACATATCTTTTAATCGAAAGAAAGCGTCCATATCATCGTAATAAGAGTAACGAAGCATATCTTCTCGATATTCTTTCGAATATTTTATTTCGTTATTCCTACTATCGCTGTATACCCATGCGTCAAAAATATCCTTCTTGAGAGATGCTCTTTGTCCTTTGTTGTTTTCGTATTGCTGATAACCCAAAATATCGACTTTGTATTCCTCTTTATAGTTTGACTGATCGGCATACATTTCTATCAACCATTGAAAGATTCTTTTATCATTTTGGTGAAAATCTTGAAGTATAGAATTCCAATATTCTTTAGAGTATTTTACTTCGTTATTTCTATTATCACTATATATCCAGTTGTCGAAAATATCTTTTTTTAGCGAAGCTTTTCCTCCTCTACGATCTTCGTATTGTAAATAACCAAAAATATCTCTACTTATATTACTCTGGTATTTATCCATCGAGAAATCTTTCCTTACTTCCCTATCTCTAACCGATTGAGAATAAAGGCTCATACTTATAAGAGCAGAAACAAGAATTATATATATGCGTTTCATAGTGTATTATATTAAGTACAACATTGTGTATAATTATAAGACCTAAGCCGATAATAAAGGTTTAAATGATATTCTTATTTTTTTATTGCTTTTATACGCTGCAATAATGTAGGATGAGAATAATTAAAAAACACATATAAAGAATCAGGATTCAGGTTGCTTAATGATTTAACTGACAGTTTCTTCAGCCCGCTAATAAGCGAATCGCCCAACCCAAAGCCAGCGGCGTAACTATCTGCTTGATATTCATTTTTACGACTATGAATACTCGAAAGCACATTAATAACAAAAGAAACGGGAGTAAAGAAAATAGAAAAAGCTATAAGACCTAGATGAAACGATGCCGACTGTCCACCCAGAGCTACCGCAATATCTTTATTGTCGAGAAGCAATGACAGTAAAAACAACATGATTCCTGTATAACAAATAGAAATAAACATACCTTGCAGTGTATGCTTCTTCTTGTAATGTCCTATCTCATGAGCCAGTACAGCCACAATCTCGTCTTTATCAAGATCATTGATCAACGTATCAAACAAGACAATACGTTTCTTTGCTCCAAATCCTGTAAAGTAAGCATTGGCCTTGGTCGAACGCTTCGAAGCATCCATTACATAGATATTATTAATTGCAAATCCAGCCTTTTGAGCAAAAGCTTCAATTGCATCACGCAACTCTCCTCCTTCCAAAGGTGTTTGCTTATTAAATAATGGCACAATTATATTAGAATAAAATAAGGTCATAAACAACGAAAACACAGTAATAGCAGCCCAAGCATAAAGCCACGCCAATTCACCGATTGCAGTATACATCCATGCAATAAGAGCCAGAATAGCTCCTCCCAAAACAACTGCTAACAAAAGTCCCTTTAGTTGATCGAGCCAGAAAATAGTTTTGGTAGACTTATTGAATCCAAACCGTTCTTCTATCACAAAAGTACTGTAATAGGCAAACGGGAGGGTTATGATTTCATTGAGTAAATAGACAATACCAAAGAAAGCAAGGGATAAAAATATCTCATTGGTGATATACTGACGGAGCAATTCATCTAACCAGCCAAAAAGTCCTAAGCATAAGACAAATAGTAATATCACAAAAGAAAATAAGCTCGTATAAAGACTAAACCGGCTATTTACTTTCTGATATGCCTGTTGCTTTGCATATTCTTCATCATCATAAATCCCTTCCAACTGAGAAGGAATTTCGGGACTCATACGCTTCCTGTTACGGTATGCTAGGTATTGTGTCCATAAAAAATCCAGAACGACAATCAGTAATATGATACTCAGATATAATGACATAGATATTTTTTCTTAAAGAAAACAAATATACGAAAGTAAAAATTAAACTTAGGGACAATTATTATCAAAATGAAATAGTCTTAAATACAAATACATGAACTCACAAAAAAAAGCTGTAAGATTAAGATCCTACAGCTTTTGAGATATTCCTATACATTGTTATTCTTCGAAGTCTTCTTTCATATTGTGGAAAACATTCTGAACATCATCATCGTCCTCAAATTTATCCAGTAACTTTTGGATCTGCTCCTGTTGCTCTTTTGTTAGTTCTTTCAGATCGTTCGGAATGCGTTCAAACTCGGCACTATGAATTTCATAGCCGTTTTCTTCAAGATATTTTTGTATTTCGGAGTAAGATTTGAATTCACCATAAAGGATAATATCATCTTCATCGTGTTCTAATTCATCCACACCATAATCGATCAATTCGAGCTCTAGGTCTTCTAACGAAACACCTTCTTTGGGTGCAATCTTAAATACACATTTATGGTCGAACAAAAACTCAAGGCTACCTGATGTACCAAGAGATCCGTTATGCTTATTGAAGTAGCTACGCACATTAGCGACCGTACGGGTAGGGTTGTCTGTCGCAGTTTCTACTACTATCGCAATACCAAAAGGTCCGTATCCTTCATATACCACCTCTTTATAATCAGCCTCATCTTTCGATGTAGCTTTTTTGATGGCACGTTCTACGTTCTCTTTAGGCATATTTTCTTTTTTTGCCTGCTGTACCAATACACGAAGACGAGGATTGGTATCCGGTTCGGGACCGCCTTCTTTCACAGCTATAGTAATTTGTCTTCCCAACTTAGTAAATACGCGGGCCATATTCCCCCAGCGTTTCAGCTTTGTCGCTTTGCGGTATTCAAACGCTCTTCCCATAAATATTTATATAATCGTTATTATCTTGTTTTTTGCTATGCAAAAGTATAAAAATTATCGAACAAACCTCCTAAATTTTACTGAATGAAGAATATTCATCCCAAAACTATATGGATATCATTTCTGAAGCGTATAACCGAGGTATAAAAAATTATCCCCTACCTACTCCTCTCCTTTTAGTATCGGTAATTTGATATGATATCTGGTAGCAAAAAATCGAATCACCACTACAAATACGGCTGTGGAAACTTCTATCACTAACAACTGGATATCGAAATAATAAAGAATGCTAAACAATATTCCACCCAGAATACAAGCAACCGCATATAGTTCCTGAGTAAATACTATGGGAACTTCATTGATAAGAATATCTCGTATTATCCCCCCTACTATACCGGTTATCGTAGCCATAGATACACATACCCATATAGGATAACCAAGCACCAAAGCTTTTTCGTATCCTACAACAACAAATAGCCCGAGGCCAATGCAGTCGAACCAAAAAATCGTATTATTGAGATGAACCAGATATTTACGAAAACCAAGAACTATGATAAAAGCAAAAAGCGTACACCATATATAACGGCTCGCCTGCATCCAAAATACGGGAACATCGAGAAGAAGATCACGAAGTGTTCCTCCTCCGGTAGCGGTCACAAAGCCAATGACAATAGCGCCAAACCAATCGAAACGCTTCGCCGAAGCCAAACGGATACCACTGATGGCAAATGCTATTGTACCCAATACTTCAATTATATCGACAACCTCTATGTTTGTCAAATCAGCAAAAAAGAACATGGTAGAAAGAATTATGTTGTGAATTGTGTCAGGTGGCAGTTTTACTAATAAAATCTACGTTGCCACTATATGAAAAAATATTTAATCTTCATCGTTTGCAATCATACCGCTACCTATGCACAGTTTAGAGTCGCTGTCGTACACCACACCAAACTGCCCGGAGGCAATACCTTGCACTTTATCATCAGAATATATACGGTATAAGTCTCCTATTTTTTCAATTCTACCTCTTGTAAATTCAGGAGTATGACGGATCTTAAAGGTTATATCCTTAGAGCCTTCAAAGTCGCCCCAAATATCTTCGGTGATAAAAGAAAAACCAGCCAGATTTACCACTTTCCCATATTGGGTCTCCGGGTCGTATCCGTTAGAAACATACACAATATTTCGTTTGGTATCTTTCTTGATTACAAACCAAGGTCCGCCACTCAATCCTAAGCCTTTGCGTTGCCCTATGGTATGATACCAATAACCATCATGCTTACCCAAGATTTTACCTGTTTCCAACTCTACAATCTTCCCTTTGCGCTCACCCAGATACCGGCGAATAAAATCATTATAATTGATCTTACCCAAAAAACAAATACCTTGGCTATCCTTACGTTGAGCCGATGGCAGTCCTGCCTGTGCAGCAATAGCCCTGACTTCGCTTTTAAGCAAGTTACCTATCGGAAACATGAGCTTAGAAACCTGTAGGTAATCTATTTGTCCAAGAAAATAAGTCTGATCTTTAACATGGTCCTTAGCTGTCGACAGCCACGTCTTGCCATTTATTTCTGTAGTTGTAGCATAGTGTCCTGTCGCTATTTTGTCAAACTCGTGTCCCCATTTTTGTTCGAAACATCCAAACTTGATCAGCTTGTTACACATCATGTCGGGATTGGGTGTAAGACCACGCTTCACCGCATCTATTGTGTAGCTCACTACATTTTCCCAATACTCTTCATGTAATGATACCACTTCCATCTTACAACCATATTTTTTAGCAATATATGTTGTAATTTCTATATCTTCTTCTGCGGGACAATCAATATAACCTTGTTCGTCCTCCATGCCTATTCGTATATAAAATATCGTAGGATCGTAGCCTTGTTCTTTAAGTTGATGTACAACCACAGAGCTATCTACGCCTCCCGATACCAACGCTGCAATTTTCATTCTTTGAAAGGATAATTAATGCGAGATAAAATAATCTGCAAAATTAGTAAAAATAGTTGTAAGTTTAGAGTTATCTATTATAAGTTATTCAGCAATGAGATTCTTATATATCACCTATTAATCAAAGACTTCAAGAGGCCCAAGGTGAGCCCTGCTCCAATGCGAACATAGAATTGACCTCTGCCATTAAACGTATTATAGTCATAACCTGCCGAAACATAACACATGTAAGCGTCAAAATACAGATTAGGAGATAAGACGATACCATTACCACGTCCGAAGCCAAAATTATAACCTGCATCAAACTTAACGGCGGCTGTAAATGGTGAATAGTTGTTAGTAATAACAAAGAATGAAGCAGGCTTTATATTTAAACCTGAAACCGATGACGAAGCAGGAGAAATATAATCTGTACCTCCGCCTATTCCGAATATAAAGGGTGCGGATTTATCATTCAACACAAACTGAGGAATATAGCTATTTACTGAAAGCTGTAATCTATCTTTTTGTGCAAACTGAGCGCCAACACCTAGATATTGAGCGAACGCCATGAGAGGCATCAGCATAAAAAAGACAAAAAAGACTTTCCTCATTATACTATATTTACAGATACTAAAAATATGATTATTATCCGAATATTACCATATTTCGGTTTTCACAAAGGACTTGATAGAGCCCATACCAAAACAAAATCCGGCACGGACAAAGAACTGCTGTTCGTTTCCTGTTACGTTAAAGTCATACCCCGCTTTTGCAAAAAAGAATTTATAATCTATATATACATTGGGCGTGATCACAATTCCGTCCTTACCATGCCTGAAGTTAAACAAATAACCCGCATCGCATCCCACTAGAATAGTTACCTTATTTTTATTGAATAACGATTCGCTGATAAAACTAGTAAGCTGTATAGGTTTCAGGTTTAGTCCTGCAACAGGTGAGCTCCCTCCCGTGTAATCGATACCACTGGATATAAAAGAATTGAAAGGATTCTTTTTATGCCATACCGGATAAGAGGCGTTGGCTGCAAACTGGAAGTCATTTCCTTTTCCATTGGCATCGGCATACTGAACACCCACTCCTAAAAATTGAGCAGAACAGGCCAAAGGCAAAAGTATAAATAGTAATATGATTCTTACTTTCTTCATCACATTCAAATAATATTAATCTACAAATTTACTCTTTATTTTCAACTAGAATTCTTTTTCGACCACATTGGTTCTCAACGATTTCACAAAATCCGTCACAATCAGCATTATTATACCTAAATATAAGAGAGATACAGCTTTCCATGGGATAAGATTAAAAAAAGATAATACTTTCAAAGGATTAACATTATTATCTCCAAGAAATACGCCAAAACAATTAAGCGTTCTTATATAAGAATAAAATGAAACGAAAAGTATCCCTACAGCCAAGTATGCTTTTCTCGGGTAAAGACATATATATGCAACAGCTATTAAATCACCGAGATACATATAACGTTCACGCATTCCAGGTAGGACAAAAGGGCAAATGATGCAACTTAAGAAGATAAGCTTTACCCATGATTCCATTGTGAATATGTATTTTTTCTGCATAAGTATAAAACCCATTGATAAAACAAATATTGCAGTAAAAAGCATACCATATATCTTATCCATTGGGATGAAGTTCTCTATCCATATATAAATATTCGGAAAAAATGAGACTAATGCATTATCAAAATTAGACTGCATCTGATATACTAATATCAAATCCGCTAATGGACGCCCCATAATCCATGCCGGCAATAAAGAAAAGACATACACAGTGGGAATAATAAAGAAGTAATACCATTTAATTCCACCTCTTATCATATAGATAAAGAAAAATGGCAAAAGGACACTAGCCTGAGCCTTAAAGGCGAATGCTATCCCAAGAAATATCATTGACATAATATTTTTTCGTTTCAACAGGAAGAATACACTTCCTATTGCAAAAGAAGAATAAATAGAGTCGCACTGAGACCAAAGTGCTCCATTTAGTATAACTGTAGGCAACAAAGTGGCAAGGGTAAACGATATCCATCTGGCCGTATTATTTTTACTTACCAGATAAACCAAAGCTGAAATAAAATAAGCGGCTAAAAAATCGAATAGTAATGAAACTACCTTTATACTATAAAGTGAATAAACATCAATTTTAGCAAGTAATATAAGTATGTAAATATAACTCGGCGTATAGTTATAAAAAGAATCTTTTAATGAATAAGCATAACCATTATTCCTGATATATTCGACCCACTCATTCAAAAAGAATTTATAGTCACAGTATATATAGTCAAAAAAGAATAGTCTCACAACTACCCCTAATACTATCAACAATAAACATGTTATTTTTACTTTACCAGTCTTCTTAAATATATCCAAATCCATACTAATATTTTAATTAATATTTTGTGTTGCTTTGTCTATATCCGCTTTCGATTTACTTGCTGTTACCAAATACACGCCCATAAAAATAAGGATACCAGCAATCAGTTTATCTATTGTAAATCTATCCATTCCCACCGATATTGCGATAAAAGAAGCGATGAGAGGTTGTAAATTATTATACATCGCTATCGTGGTCGGCCTTATTCGCCGTTGAGCCAATGGAATCATCATATAAGTGAAAAATGTAGCACCCACGAGTGTAAACCCGACAAGCAGATAGGGCAATATATCCTTTTGAGTAAATAAAGGAGCCTCTGTTATTTCTTTATAAAAAATTGGTGACAAGATAATTGCGGAATAAAGGAACATCCACTTCATCAATGTTATAGGCGAATACTTTGTTGACAACGGGCGTGTTATAACCAGATAGAAGGCATACGAAAAAGAAGCACTCGCCACCGACAAGTTTCCGATCATATCCGCTTCCTGTCCGGGATGCCCCAAATGGCTCGTATAGACCAAAAATATAGCGCCGGCAGCACCAACAACCACACCTCCTACTTTCTTTGCCGTTACAGGTTCCTTTAGTACAATGGCTGCTATAATCATAGCAAACAAGGGCCCTGCCGTAGTTATTATAGATGCATCGATAGTAGACGTACGGCTGAGACCATAAGCAAAAAGCCCCTGATTGAGTACCATACCGAAAAGCCCACCGACAAATAGAATCAGCATGTCTTTTTTCTCTATCTTTTCTTTTGGAGTGAATAAAGAAGTAAACCAAAAAGCAAGTGCTCCAAATAACATACGCATAAGTGTCATACCAAACGAAGAAAGGTATCCGTGAGAATATACATATTTGTTGACAGGGATATTGATTGCAAATACGCAAATCACAATGAACATTATAATGTTCCCCTCTTGTTTTGGTGTCAATCTCATTGTTTAATTACAAGTTAGATGTATATCTAAAAAATATTGATTAATTATCTTTTTCTGAATCATCAGAATGTGCCATTTTACTTATTTGCTTATCCTGTAATCTTGAAAAGAATATCAGCATGCAAATTGCTCCGATCATAGCACAAAACATATCCGACTGTGTATCCCATACATACCCTTGTGTGCCCAGAAAATCTTCGGCTCCGTCTCCCGACAAAACCGCAGTCCACCACTCTATCAGTTCGTAAAAGGCACTAATCGCTAAACAAATACAAATAACGAAGAATGGTATCCACCCTTTCTTCCGAACCACGTCCAAACGAATAAGCAGTTCACGGGCAACCATAGCAGGAATAAAGCCTTGAGCAAAATGCCCTACCTTATCGTAATTGTTTCTGTCTTGGTCAAAAATCTCTTTTACCCAATCGAACAGCGGTACACGGGCATAAGAATAATGAGCTCCTACAAACAAAATAATAAGATGGATGAGAATAAAAATATAGGTCATATACGTAAAGCGAAATCGCTTGAAAGTAGTCATCAATACAACGACTGCCGCAAGACATATCCCGGCTTCCAAAAACCACAACCCGGCCTCATAAGGCTTATACCCCGACCAAACTGCTACCAGGGTAAAGATGATAAGAAAAACCCAATATTTTTTCTCCATAGGAAATGTGAAATAACTCTATTTGTATGTGTTATATGAAATCACCTCTTCGGTTGTTTTTCGTTTTTTGTCTCGTAAAGGTTGAGCCGGATAACCGATGACAATATCAAGTACTACTCTCTTGTTGTCAGGAATATTGAGTAATTTCTTCATTTTCGATTCGGCAAACCAACCCAATATACAACTTCCTAATCCTTCGGCTTCTGCTGCAAGGCAAATATGTGCGGTAGCTATACCTATATCCAGAAATGCAAAATGTTTGTCTTTTACAATACCACCAATACCCGAACTCAGGTTTACTTTTTCTTCCACTACTACGATATGAACAGGAGCCTGCTTTGTAAAATGATTCATCCCCAACAGACGCGCAGAGGCGGCATCTGCCACCTTGTTCTTCAATTCGGGCTCGTCTACTACTATAAAATGCCATGGCTGTGCATTGCATGCCGAAGGTGCTAAACGTCCGGCATCGAGTATGCGGGCTATGATGTCTCTATCTACTGTACGTGTAGTATCAAAAGCTCGTGTACTTTGGCGATGCTTTACCAGTTCGTAGAATTCTTCCTTGTTCATTTATCAAAGTTGAGTGATGTGGCTGATGTATTTACCTATAATATCAAATTCGAGATTAACTACACTACCTACTTTAAATTGATGAAAGTTTGTATGCTCGTAAGTATAAGGAATAATAGCAACCTCAAATGTATTATTTGTAGGATCAACCACAGTAAGACTGACACCGTTAACAGTAACAGAACCTTTATCAACAGTAAGATATCCTTTTTTTGCCATTTCTCGGTCAAATTCATATTCAAACTTAAAGTACCAGCTACCATCTGCTTCACGTATTTCAACACATTTTGCTGTCTGATCTACATGTCCCTGTACAATATGGCCATCGAGGCGTCCGTTCATCAGCATACTGCGTTCCAGATTTACTTTATCTCCTACCGTCAGCAGTCCAAGATTTGAGCGCTCCAATGTTTCCTTTATAGCTGTTACGGTATATGTATCTCNNATGCGCCACACTCTGGTCTATCTTCAATTCGTGAGTAAATGAACATTTCATTGTAAGGTGCAGGTTTTCGGCTTCTTTACGTAACGATACTACTGTTGCTGCTTCTTCTACTATTCCTGAAAACATGATTTATTTCCTTTAATTTATTATATAATTTTTTCGCGGTATAAAGTTACGTATTTATTTAGAGTCTATTTATAGATTTCTACTTTTTGTCATCTTTCGGTATTCTTCTCAATACAAGATTCGAATTAGGAAGATTTCGTTATTTTTGTGTTTGTGAGAAAAATCAACCAATTTTATTTATATCATTTAATAGCATGAAAGAAGCACTAAAAAACATTGGTAACAAGTTTGCGTTTGAGGGAGTAGTAAAAGAAATTCGCCCTATGGGAGAGGGACTTATCAACGATACTTTCTTTGTAGAAACAGAAGGAAACAGTCCAAATTATATTCTCCAACGCAAGAATAAAAATATATTCAAAGACATTCCATCCATGATGGAAAATGTCTATAAGGTAACCATACACCTAAAGCATAAGATAAAAGAACAGGGTGGCGACCCGCTTCGTGAAGCACTTACCGTTACACCAACAACCGATGGGAAGCTATATTACAAAGACGAAGAAAATGAATATTGGGCAGCTTGCTTATTTATAGAAGATACGATAACATATCAATTTGCCGATTCGCCCGAGTTGGCAGCACAGGGAGGGAAAGGTATTGGAAAATTTCAAGCTATGCTGGCTGATATGAAAGAGCCTCTCGCGGATATACTACCCGGATTTCATAATATGCGCATACGTTTCAGCCAGTGGGATGATGTGTTGGCTAAAGATCCGGTAGGCAGAAAATCGCAGGTACAGCAGGAAATAGATTGGATAGAGAGCCGCAGAAAAGAGATGTTGCACTTCTGGACAAAAGCAGAGACAGGGGAACTACCGATGCGTGTGACTCACAACGACACTAAAATAAGCAATATCTTGTTCGACAAACAAGAGAATGTACTCTCTGTAATTGATCTCGATACGGTGCTTAACAGCATCTGCCTCAATGATTATGGTGACGCTATTCGTTCTTATGCAAATGCAGGTAAAGAAGATGATGAAAATCTCGACAATGTGTATCTTAAAATGGATATTTTTGAAGGTTACACCAAAGGCTACCTCTCCGAGACAAAAGTATTTCTTACTCCAACCGAAATAGAGAACCTTGCTTTCTCCGCGAAATATATCACATTCGAACAAGCACTTCGTTTTCTGATGGATTACATAGACGGAGACAATTATTATAAGGTTAAATATGACACGCATAATTTAGTACGTACCCGTGCGCAATACAAATTACTGGAATCAATAGACAAGAATTACAATCAGATGCTGGCAATTATAGATAAATTGGCAAAATAACAAAAAACAAGTTTACCCCGCATAGAGAAAATCTTAGAATTGTCTTTTTTCTGCAAGAGATAACATGCATTTAATCTATTAGTTCTATCTTTGTGCTCTAATTTTTCAATCTGATCCCAAAATGAACAAAGTACTTTATATTATTCTTCTTTTATTTATAACTCCCTTTTACGCAAAAGCCCAAGACTATGAAAAAAACTGCTATTACGGCATAACATTCGAAGTTAGCAGAAACCAAAACTGGGGTTATGGTGAATTGGTTATTACGGGAGTAGAGCCCAACTCTCCTGCCGAAAAATCAGGAATAAAAATCGATGATATAATAATGGAGATCAATGGGCAGGCCACATATCTGAGAGACAATCAGACCATCGCAAACTGGCTGTTTGACAACAAATATGATCCCGAAGTAAAATTTACAATTCGCAATATGAATACTTATTTCAAGGAGTATCCGCTTATGCGTAAATGTATTGCGACTAATTCGGTAAGTGAAAAACAATTGTCTGAGGTATACTCTTTTTACAGCCTTGAAAACACAAATCATCAGATATTTACGCTACCGCTACATGTACAGACAAACTCTGATGTAGATTTCACAGATTATCACACGTACGACTTTTATGATGCAGGAAAAAATGTTCCGGCTATAGACAAGCAGATTACAACCTTATTAGAAAAAGAATTACAGTCGAAAGGTCTGGTTAGAGATACTTCCGATCCGGATATAGTAGTACAGGCATATTACAGCTACTCGCCCAACAACAGATACACCGGGTTGAATAACCCCAATTATAACCCTGCATCATTACGATACGACTGCGACAAAAAACAATTGGTACTTCTACCTATATTTGATTCCAATGATCCTAAAGTAGGTTCTTCGGCTCAATACGTAGTGGAATATGGATTCAGCTTCTATGATCGTAAATACATAGATAATTCTAAGCTAACTCAAATATGGGATTGTAATATCAAAGATTATCTTTCTGCTCAGTATTCGCTCGAAGACTATGTGAAGCTTCATACACCTTTGATGCTCAAACAGTTTCCATATACTCAAAACAAAAGAGAAGCTAATTATATTGTAGAAACAAACAAATATAATTATACAGGGATTTATTATGATGCAGATGATCTGGGACATATCAAAGATGTAGATTTTAATTCCCCTGCTTATATTGCCGGTATACGTCCGGGTTATATTATAGAAAAGGTAAACAACAGAAAGTTTGAACGCAACAAAGATGTCCTGTCTGCCGGATATCGTTATTTTATAGATGATACAATGGTATTCAGAGATCAAACTACTCGCTTTACCAACTCGGAAGGTTTTTCCGACTGTATGTTCTGGAGCGCAGGATACTATAATGACATTGCGAAAGAATTTACAAAACCCGATTATTTTACGCAATTTTCTTATCTGTATGGCTTCGAAAAATACATCAATAACAAATCGGATAATAAAATCACAATCGAAGCTTGGGATGGAATACAAAGACGTATTTTTCAAATCGTTCCTGAAATAAGACATTCTGTAACAATCAGAACTTTGTAAGAATGTAATAGATAAGAAACAAGCAATAAAAGCTATTTCTTTGTAAACGAAGAGTGAGACTGTCTTTAGTCTAAATTATAATATAATTTTATTCCTAAAGGTTGGTATGCTTTGATTATCAGCCAATAATTTGTACCTTTGTGCCCGCATTTGGGTAATGAGATATTATCCTATATCGTATATAATCTGTAATTGAATAATAATGATAACAGTTTCTAATCTAGGGATTCAGTTTGGAAAAAGAGTACTTTTCCAAGACGTGAATCTTAAATTTACAAGTGGCAATTGCTATGGTATAATCGGCGCTAATGGCGCAGGGAAATCTACACTTCTCAAAATACTTAGTGGCGAAAAAGATGCTACAACCGGAACATTTTCTTTAGGACCGGGCGAGCGCCTCTCTGTATTGTCTCAAGATCACTTTGCGTTTGATGATCAAACGGTAATGAACACCGTTCTGCAAGGGCACAGTACGCTATGGAATATTATGCAAGAAAAAGATACTCTGTATGCCAAAGAAGATTTTTCGGATGCAGATGGTATCAGAGCTTCAGAACTTGAAGAACGATTTGCCGAACTTGAGGGATGGAATGCAGAGAATGACGCAGCAATGCTACTTAGCGGACTTGGCGTAAGCGAGGATTTGCACTATCAGATGATGGGCGATATGAGCGGTAAGCAAAAAGTGCGTATTTTGCTAGCACGTGCCTTGTTTGGCAATCCTGACAACCTGCTTCTCGATGAGCCTACCAACGACCTTGATATTGAAACTGTGATGTGGTTGGAAAATTATCTGGCCAATGCAGAGAATACAATATTGATTGTATCGCACGACCGTCACTTCTTAGACTCTGTATGTACACATACTGTGGATATAGACTTTGGTAAAGTAACTATGTTTGCGGGTAACTATAGCTTCTGGTACGAATCGAGCCAATTAGCTTTGCGTCAGCAACAGCAACAGAATAAAAAAGCTGAAGAAAAGAAAAAAGAACTGGAAGAATTTATTCGTCGATTCAGTGCCAATGTAGCCAAGTCGAAGCAAACTACCAGCCGTAAGAAGATGCTTGAGAAGCTTAATATTGAAGAAATTAAGCCATCGTCTCGCAAATACCCGGGAATCATCTTCACTCCCGATCGTGAGCCCGGAAATAAGATATTGGAAGTAAACGGGCTGAGCAAATCGATAGAAGGGAAAGTATTATTCAACAATGTCAGCTTCAACATAGAAAAAGAAGATAAAGTTATATTCCTTTCGAAAGATCCGCGCGCGATGACTGCATTCTTTGAGATAATAAATGAGTACGCTAAGCCTGATGCTGGAACATTCAGCTGGGGACAAACTATTACGAACGCTTATCTACCATTGGATAACAGTGATTATTTTAAAGAAGATCTGAATCTGATTGACTGGCTATCACAATTCTCTGATGACACAAGTGAGATCTATATAAAAGGATTTTTAGGCAGAATGTTATTTTCGGGTGAAGAAGTACTAAAAAACACAAAAGTACTCTCAGGGGGCGAAAAGATGCGCTGTATGATAGCACGGATGATGCTAAAGAGCGCAAACTGCCTTGTTCTCGACTCACCCACCAACCATTTGGATTTGGAATCGATACAGGCTTTCAATAATACACTCATTCAGTTCAAAGGGAATGTATTGATGGCGTCGCACGACCACGAATTTATACAAACTGTCTGTAATCGTGTAATAGAATTGACACCGAACGGAATTATCGACAAGATCATGGATTATGATGATTATATCACTTCGGAGGATATAAAATCATTACGAAACAAGATGTACAAATAATTAATATATATCTAAAAGCGATAATTCAGGACGGATTATCGCTTTTTATCTTTATATACAACCTTAAAAAAGGACAACAAACACGCAAAAACTATCATTTTTCCATTTCATTAACACCTTCGTGTATTTTTAACATAACTACTATCGTTAATATCAAATATTTGCCTATATTTGTATTGGCTACAGATGTGTAGCTAACACACAATAGTAGAATTTTGCCAATAATGTGGCATAAATATATATTTTCCTGTTTATAGAGATAGGAAAATGATGAAATATCAGGAAGGAGTTATTTAGGGTGTTCTGGGCATTTGTAACCCCCAATATCCGAGTAAGTCTCCTTATTTATTACCGACCTTACAGATTTAAATTTCCGCTTGTGAAAGTGGATTTTGGATAGCGCGGTTATTGGGTATAACTCCTTTCAGATATTATTATAATCCCAAAATATCTAAAAGTTATACTTGATACGGAAAGAAAGTTCCTATATATCTTTTCTGTGCAAAAATCACGATCCATATATTTTTAGACTTTTACCAATTGAATATTAAATATTTATCAAATAAAGATAAAATATCACTAACATCCGTGTTAATACTAAAAAAAATAGGCCATCCTTTACAAGACAGCCTTAAAATTTATATTTTGTATTTGTTTACTTCTCTCCTTCGAGCATAGAATCTCTATAGCCTAAGAAATACAAGATACCATCCAGACCTACATTGGATAAGGATTGTTTCGCATTTGCTTTCACTTTTGGTTTAGCATGAAAAGCAATACCTAGCCCTGCAATATTCAGCATAGGAAGGTCATTCGCTCCATCTCCGACAGCTACCGTCTGACGAATATCAACCTTTTCTACCTGTGCCAACAAACGAAGCAACTCGGCTTTACGCTTACCATCCACTATATCGCCTACATAATTGCCAGTCAATTTACCGTCTTCAATCTCCAATTCATTTGCATAAACATAGTCGAAACCATACTTGTCTTTCAAGTAATTTCCAAAATAAGTAAATCCGCCGGATAATATAGCCAGCTTACATCCGCTCTTCTTCAATATGCGGATAAGGCGTGTCATTCCTTCCGTTACAGGCAAATTCTCTGCAATATCCTGCATAACAGACTCATCCAAACCTTTCAACAAACTAACACGCTTCTTGAAGCTTTCACTAAAATCGATTTCTCCTCGCATAGCAGCTTCTGTAATGGCTTTTACTTCATCTCCCACTCCTGCACGTTCGGCAAGTTCATCAATAACTTCAGTCTGAATCAATGTAGAGTCCATATCGAAACAAACAAGACGACGCATACGGCGATACATATTTTCTACCTGAAAAGCGATATCGATACCCATATCATCGGCCAGTTTCATAAAATCATGTTTCAGGGCATCTACATCATCTACAGTTCCTCTGATCGACAATTCAATACATGAACGGCTTGGACGCTCCGAAGCAGCCAATGGAACACGACCTGTCAGACGTATTATCTTTTCGATATTTAATTTATGCTTCTGACTTACTTGTGCTACAGCTGAAATATGAGAAGGGTCTAAAACACGCCCCAGAACTGTAACTATATATCTATTCTTTGTTCCCTGAAGATTCACCCAGCGGGTATAATTGTCCTTACTGATGGGTGAGAATCGGATAATAACGCCCAACTCTGTAGCTTTAAAAAGCAAATCTTTTATAACGTCTCCGGCATTCGTTGCTTCAAACATAATTGCCAAAGAAAGAGAATGATGTATATTAGCCTGCCCTATATCAAGTATATTGGCATTGTGATCTGCTAAAACCGCAGTTAAGGCTGCAGTAACCCCAGGCTTATCCTCTCCTGACAAGCTCGCCAGGATTATTTCAGATTCTTTCATATATAAATATTAAGCTATGCATTAAAACTTATTTGGTAAAGAATTTAATTCTCTCCAAGCAATTTTTTCTCAGCAGATATTACTTTTTCAAATTCGAATTGATCTACAATCTGCTGCTTGAGTATATCAATACGACCATTGCACAGGTTACCAATACTACCTTCGTGCGTATGATGTACTTCTTTATTGTGACTAAAATTCCCTTTTTCTATTTCCAACCCAACTTGCTTATAAGCATCACGGAAAGGAACTCCCTCAAGAACCAGTCTGTTAACTTCTTCGACACTGAATATCAAAAGATATTTAGGGTCATCGAGTATATGTTCGTTTATCTTCACTTCACCCATCATTTGTGCAACCATATGCAAACAATCATTCATTTCTTCGAATGAAGGAATAAATAATTCTTTAATTATTTGCAAATCTCTGAAATATCCGGATGGAAGATTATTGGCGATCAACGTTATATTGCTGGGTAAGCCTTGCAGCTTATTACATTTTGCGCGTGTAAGCTCAAATACATCAGGATTCTTTTTGTGAGGCATTATGCTCGATCCTGTAGTATATTCGTCAGGCAATTTAATAAATCCAAAATTTTGACTGTTGTATAAGCATGCATCATACGACAATTTAGATAATGTTGCTGCAATGTTAGCTATAGCAAAAGCGACTACACGCTCCATCTTACCACGTCCCATCTGTGCATAAACAACGTTATAATTCATGGAGTCAAAGCCTAACAGATCGGTTGTCATCTGACGATTCAGGGGAAATGAGGATCCATATCCTGCCGCCGATCCGAGTGGATTCCGATTGCATATTCGATATGCAGCCAAGAGTAACTGAAGATCATCTACAAGACTTTCGGCATAAGAACCAAACCATAGTCCAAAAGATGAAGGCATAGCTATCTGCAAGTGCGTATAGCCGGGCATGAGGATGTTTTTATACTTCTCACTTTGCACCAAAAGAACATCGACCAGTTTCGTAACCGAATTTACGAGAGAATGAATCTGATCGCGGGTAAAAAGTTTCAGATCAATCAGTACCTGATCGTTACGGGAACGACCACTATGGATCTTTTTACCAACATCTCCCAGCTTTCGGGTAAGCATTAGTTCTACCTGAGAATGCACATCTTCAATACCATCCTCTATTACGAATTCGCCGGAAACTGCCAATTTATATATTACCTTCAGCTCTTTGATTAAAACAGCCAATTCTTCTTTTGTCAACAACCCAACAGACTCTAACATGGTGATGTGAGCCATAGAGCCTAAAACATCATAAGGAGCAAGATATACATCCAACTCCCTGTCTCGTCCAACGGTATAAGACTCTACATCTTTATTTACTTGAACGCTTTTTTCCCAAAGTTTCATTGGCTATTCCTCTATTCTTCCTTTATTCAAAATATCAGCATAAGGTAAAGCAGAAAGGCTTTCGGCTACCTTATCTAATCCTGCCTGCAATGGCTTAGAAACCATAGGCTTCAAGAAAGGATTCAAATCAGCTTTAATAGTAAGCTTCATCTTAGTTTCGTCATCAGCCGAGGATTTTAATTGTATCCACATTGTGACATCAAAAGGTAATTGCTCTGCCTGAAATTTTATTGTTTTATTGGGGTCACGTTCAACCACAACGAAACGTATTTTCCCTACCGGATCAACAGTTACGGTACAAGAATCCTGATCAAAAGATAAATCTTTGACCATATTCTGAGGTATCTTATCTTTAGCCAGTTCCAGATTGTTCAAATCGGAAAGCACTGTATATATATCCGCATCAGAATGCGGAATAGTTTTTACTTCACTTACAAATTCAGCCATTATATATTATGGATTATTTCCAATCTGCCGGAGACTTTCTCCATTCCTGCAATGTATCCAGATCAGACTCGGCGATATATTCTATGCGTAAAGCCTCTTTTAGGACAGCATCGTAATCGGTAAGAGTAATTAGCTTTACATCAGCTTTTTTGAAATTTTCTGTTGCAACAGGAAAACCATATGTAAAATTAGCAACCATTCCAATTACCTCAGAGCTATCGCGACGAATCGCCTCTACTGCTTTAAGACTACTCGATCCTGTAGATATAAGATCCTCTACTACTACAACTTTACTCCCTGGTTTCAACTCACCCTCTATCAGATTCTCCAATCCGTGATCTTTAGGCGTGGCCCGTATGTAAACAAACGGTAAGCCTAATGCATCAGCGACTAAAACTCCGGGTGCAATGGCTCCGGTAGCAACTCCAGCTATGGCATCAGCCTCCTGAAAATTTTCGAGAATAAGACGAGATAATTCGGTTTTAATAAAAGTACGTATGCGAGGATACGATATCAGCTTACGATTATCACAATAAATAGGTGATTTCCATCCTGACGCCCACGTAAAAGGGTTTGAAGGTTGCAGTTTAATAGCCCTAATACTAAGTAATTTTTCAGCGGTCAGTTTCTCTAAAGTGTCCATTTTTGTTTGATATAAATAACAACAATCAATATTATTCGGTTACAAATATACAATTAATAGAAATAACAAAAGAAATTATACCATAAAGAAAATATGAAATAAAAATAAAGAACGTTTTATAACGCAAAAAGGAGCTACTTAATGACAGTAACTCCTTTTGTATAGAAAGTCGTATTGGTGGATATACCGAAACTCCGTAAAACAGGATTTGAGTGCTTCGATCCCTTTGTAATCCACCGCGCTAAGCAACCCGAAGGTGTGGCCCGCCATTAGAATCAAAAGCTTGTCTCGGTCATTTTTTAATTGATGAGCTTCCCAATCGACCAACACGACTTAAATCTTTATATCAAATATATGAATATTTATCCTTCACTCCAAATAAAACCTCAATATTTTACTTGTTTTTGCTTCGTACTACAGCCACAACCAGAACATCCGCAGCTACCTTTTTGCTCATTCTTAGAAAAAAAGAATCCGTAAATTTTAAACAATACAAGCAAGGCAACAGATAGGCCTATAATACCAACAATAATTTCTTGAAACATATATTTATCCTCCGTTTCTGGAAACAAAGTTACATAAGATAAAAGAAAGAAGACGTTAAAGAGAGGTTAAAAGACATAAAAAAGGATGTAAAGACAGAAGAAGACATTCAATTTCTTCACATCAGATTAACGGAATAAAAACAAGCCCTAAAAAAGTACTATACATAATACTTCTTTAGGGCTGCTAATTCAATTTACAAATTGAGAGTTATTTTGCTCCTCTCTTAAATGTAAATACGTTATTTCCAAATGAACCTTGTGCAACAGATATTGCAAACGTAACAGTATAAGCATCATCACAAGCACTATATTTTCCAGAGACTGGTTCATAAGCATAATTGGTATAAGTTAGATCCCATTCGGCTAGGTTATCAGCTAAAACTACCTTTGGTCCGGTTATACTAAAATTACTTGGATTAACATTTAGTGTTATTCTGTTTCCATTTCCTGTAAGTCCTTCAGCCTGAGGATATCCTTCGATGTAAATCTTATATGGGTCATTGGCATCAGCAACCATTGTTACACTACCAGCTACTCCCCAGTCGTCAGACTTAAATTCAAATGAACCTAGTAACATTACCGGATCAAAGTAACAGACAACAGCAATAGGAAATGTCGCAACCGAACGAGTCACTACTCCTCCTTTAGTTGTAAGAATATACAAATTGAAAGTCTCACCTAATTTATAATCGCTCACAGGCATTTTCAGGGCATTAAGCACTTCTGTTGCTGTAACTTTTACTCCAGTAGATGGAATAGAAACCTCTTTTAAGATAGCACTTTTATCTCCATGGGTCACTTCTATTTCAGCTTTATCAATTTTTTCTCCTTCCGGTAAAGATAAATCAAACTGAACGTAACTTTTTTCAAGATTATCAGTAAAATAACCAGGGGAAGGCTCAGATAATACTGGTACAACATATGTACCTCTTTCCTCTACTAAATTATCGTTATGATCTTTGCAACTTGTAACTAATAATAAAACAGTCACTATTGCATAAATATATATTTTCATAATCAATCTAATTAATTTAAATTACGCATTTAACGGGAGCCTCCAGCCCACCATACATTTTCCGTATAGACATAACTTCCGTCTCCGTAAGCTTCTGCAACATTTTTATTAGTCGTCACATCCTCAGCCCCGTAAGTAAATCTAAGAGGGAAATTTTTTGTATTAGCCAATGGTATAAAATCACCTTCTCCCATTGCTTTTAGACGTCTAATATCATTATAAGTTTCAAGTGATTCGCCTTCAAATAATCCTAGATATTTTTGCATCATAATCTCTTTTAATGCATCTGCCGGATTTTTAAGTTTTGGTTCAATAGAAGCTGTATAATAATCAGTTGCATCTTCAGCGTCAATTCCAACATTTGTAAAGGCTGTAATTACAGCATTCTTTAAATGAATTTTTGCATTTATAAGATCTTCTTTACGCGCGTAAGCTTCTGCTTTTAGGAATTCAAGTTCATGATAACTCATCAAATAAATTGGAGCTGTAGGAGTAGATGTAGAGAGAGCTGAAACACCATATGATCCCTGCACCTGATTAGGGTTACCATTCGGAGCAAAAATTAATTCACTTGTACCCGGATAAGGTTTAAAGAACTTTCCATCACGTGGGTCATTTTTTGCAACAAGCTTATCATGTAAGCTTTGACTTGCCCCCATAGCTTTTCTATCTGTTAGAAAGATACTAAATGGATTTTTAATAGTTCCACATTTAAATAAAGCCTCTTCTCCTTTTGCCGTAAAAGATTTATTTGCTGCATCAATTACAGCGTCATAATCAGGTTTAACTTTCGACAAACGCATTGCTAGACGTGCCTTTAATCCGTAAGCAAATTTAACCCAATTACTTGCTACACCCTTATAAATAGGATCCTGAGTTCCAATAACCGGAACACTTGATGTTTTTTCAAGGTTAGCTATACCATCAGTTATTAATTTATTTATAACCTCATACAAACTTTGTTGTTTGTCTAGAACTGGAGTCCAAATAACACCTGGCTGTAATGCTTCCGTCCAAGGCACATCACCCATTAAATCTGTTAATGTAACCAAATTATAGGCACTTAAAACCTGTGCTATCCCTAAAACTGCTGTATCACTTTCTTCAGAGCCTCCAGGCGAACATTTCTCTATAACTTTCTTCAAGTTCAACAAATTAGAATAGACATTATTCCAGCTATTATTATAGGTAGTTGCACTTGTTGGTTCACCAATTCTAATCTCAGCATTATACATTTGGCCATGCACTCCTACATTATATTCGACATATACTGAAGCGTAAAATGAGAAGTCAGAGCCTATTACACTAAAAGATGTATTATTAATTACATCCGTAATTATAAATTTTGAAGCCATATCGGCAGGGTGATTTTTGTCCTCGTTAATATCTTGCATGATACTTTCGGTACAAGAAAACAACCCCAATGACATCAATAATATAAGTAAAAAATTTCTATTTTTCATATCTTATCTATCTTTAGAAATTTACATTAACACTAAAACCAAAGCTAGTAGTTTGGGGTAACGAGAAGCGTTCAAATGCACCCATCATATTGTTGTTACCTTGTGAACTTTCAGGATCTGCATTCGGTAATTCTGTCCAAAGCAAAATATTACGAGCAAAAGCAGAAAGAGCAACATCAGCTTTCGAGAATACTGATTTAGGAAGAGCATATCTTAGAGAAATCTCCCTTAATTTTAAAAATGAGTTACCATATATAAATGATTCATCAATATTGGAAAGTACATCAGAATATAAAGTTTGATAAGCATTCTTATCATTAGCGCCACCTCTAACAATATCATTAGGAGTTCCGTCTGCTTTATAGCCTTTGAAAATAAAAGTAGAAGTTCTATCTTCAGTTCTCTTAGAAACACCATATGTATCCATCAAACCATTCATACCTGAATACATTTGACCACCATTTTTCCATTCGAACACTACTCCTAACGAAATAGACTTATAGGTCAACGTTGTTCCTCCACCCAAAATAAAATCAGGAGAAACCTTTCCTATTACTCCAGGTTCCCCAGCCATCGGCATACCGTAAGTAACACTATTTGGATCTTCGTCCACTAATATACGTCCTTCTTTATCTTTTTTATATTGAACTCCATAAATAACAGGATATGTAGAGTTTATACCTGCACGAACCTGAGGTGTTACAAATCCTCCAAGCATAATAGATTCAACACCTTCACGCAATGAAACTACTTTATTATCCAATTTCGAATAATTCAGATTTATATCCCAACGGAAATCTTTCATGAGTATTGGAGTTACATTTAACATAAGCTCATGAGAAGTAGATTTCATCTGTCCACCATTAGTTATAAGTGATGATGCACCTGTAGACCCAGGAAGAGGAACCGGAAAAATCTGATCCACAGTATTTTGGTTAGCAAAAGTATAATCAAGACTTATTCTATCTTGAAGGAAATTCAATTGCAAACCTATTTCCCATGATTTTGTATTTTGCGGTTTCAGATTAGGGTCATACAAATTAGGATACTGCGCATAACCACTTACATTATCTACAGGATAAACAATAGGTTGTCCTTGCCAAAATCCACCGCCATAAGTAGGACGGTAGTAATAATTATTCATATATCTAGAGCTTGCCTGACCTACTTCTGCATAAGAACCTCTAATTTTTCCAAAGCTAAGTACATTTTGGTTCTTGAAAGGTTCTAGTTCTGTAAACACAAATCCTAACGATACAGACGGATAGAAAAATGTTCTATTTTTGGGAGGCATAGTAGAGGCGATATCCTGACGAGCAGTTGCATTAAAATACAACATATTCAGATAAGAAAGTGACATACTTCCAAAAAAGCCCACTGTACGCTCCTGACTTTGTCCTTCACTTGCAGTAACTGTATTAGCATTCCCAATATGATTCCAACCACCAAAATTAAAGTTTTCACCATATTCGCTATAAGACTTATTATTAGTATGATTTAATTCATTCCCCGCTATAAAGTTAAAGTCTAAATCATTTGAAATTTTCCAATCATAAACTGCGGTAAACAAAGAGTTATAAGTAAATTGAGTTATACCATAATTATCTATTGTACCTGTTTTACCAGCATGACCATAACCAAAGACATCTTGATAATGAGTGGTATAAGTATCCGCACCCAATTGATATTTAAGGGTAATCTTATGATCATCAGCTAATTTAGTTTCATATTGACCAAATAAATTTCCAAAGAAACGATTTGTATTTTCCGAAAACGTATTATTATGTTGTATCCAATAAGGGTTATCAAAAGTTAAGCTGCGATAATAAACTTGTTTGTACGGATCACTTGCTGTACGATAAGGCATTCCTTTAAGATTATAACTGGCAGGTGCGCCCATTACTCCCGCTAAGGAACCATCATTTGCACCAGATAATTTATCTACACTATTTTTAGAGAAATTAGCAGAAAAACCTACTGTAAAATGATCATTCAATTTTTTATCTCCATTAGCTTTCGCATTCCATTTCTCTAGACCTGTTTTCAATGCTATACCAGATTGATCTGTATAAGAAATACCAACAGCAAAAGTCCCAGTATTTTCAGCTCGGCTAACTAGAACCGATGTTGTAGACTGAACACCTGTTCTGAAATAGTCATTCCAGTTATCATAAACTCCAGGTGTTACCCAAGCATCTTCAGGTGCATATCCGCCCTCTATTAATTGAGGAACTTGATATTTTCCATCATGTCCTTTACCATTACCACCATAAAGAGGGTCATTAGGTAAATCTGAGATTTTAGGCCCCCATGCCATAGATGCATGAGAATTATCATTTGACTTGCTCGAAGCATATACGCCTCTCATCCCTTGAGCCCAAGTTGTTTGATAATCAGGAGTACGAGATACAACATCAAAAGCAACAGTTTGCGTTAAGCTTATATTTGTTTTACCAATTGTTTTACCTTTTCCACTTTTAGTTGTGATAATCACAGCACCGTTAGATGCGCGAAGTCCGTAAAGAGCTGCAGCGGCTTGACCTCTCAATATATTAACAGACTCAATATCATTAGGGTCGATATCCAACGCTCTATTTGCAACGTCTGAACCACTAACACTATTACCGGTATCGTAATAAGATGTACTTGCAATCGGCATACCATCAACAACATAAAGCGGAGTATTATCACCATCAAAAGAACGAGCTCCACGGATAACGACTTGAGATGATGCTCCAGGCATACCACTAGAGTTTTTCAAATCTACACCTACAACCTTACCCTGTAGAGATTTAGTTAAGTCTGTATTACCCGTCATATTCAGCTTGTCGGATTTTACATCTTGAGTAGCATAGCCTAACGCTTTCTTATCTCTTGTAATACCTAATGCCGTAACAACAACATCACCCAAAATATGTTCATCGTTCTCCATAACGACTCTCATATTTTGAGAAACCTTAACTTCCACTGTTTTCATTCCGATAAGAGAAAATACTAATGTATTTTTACCCTCAGGTACATTTATCGAAAAATTACCATCCAAATCAGTCGAAACACCAACGGTAGTCCCTTTTACTACGACTGAAGCACTAATAACTGGCTCTCCTACATTGTCCACGACAACACCGGTTACGCGAGTTGTTTGTGCTGTAATAAATCCTATGCTTATAAATAAGCAGGATAGAATTAACATCACTCTTTTCATCATACAAACACTACTTTAATTTCTAAATTAAAACTTCATCCCGATGCTAACACTTTGATGCAATATCAGACTTTTTAGCATCAGTTTGTTTTTTGATATACAAAATTAGGCAATTTTCACGAAAAAACAAATCTTAGATTAAATTATACAAATTTTGTCATTTTGAAAGAACAAACATAATTAAATGCAGATTTACAAACATATACAAGTAACACTAATGTTAAATACATTACATATTGAAACCATCCAGAAGCCATACACAAAAAAAACACTCAAAAAACACCCGCTTTATTCTTTTGAAAAAGCAGATATTTAACATTTAATTATAACTTTTTCAAAAAAAAGAAAAGGGCAGCCAAAACCGCCCTTTACATATTATAATTATTACAATAAGAAACAATAAAATAAAAAAGAAAGAAAATAAGAGAAAATCAGAACAAACATCCAAGTTGATACACTACAAAAGAAATAAGCCAAGCTAGTAAAGTTGTGTAAACAATACTAAAAACACCCCATTTCCAAGAGCCGGATTCTTCTTTTATAGCAGCAATAGTTGCGACACATGGAAAGTAAATCAGCACAAAAAGCAGCAAACTGACAACTACCAACGGAGTAAATGTTGTGCTTCCATCTACTTGCTTATCTGCTAAAAGACGAACCTCCAGCGATTCCTGATCTTCAGAACTCCCCGTATATAATACACCTAAAGTGCTCACCACAACCTCCTTGGCCGCCATACCCGAAAGAAGACTAACACTTATCTTCCAATCAAAACCGAGAGGCCTCATCACAGGCTCGATAGCTTTACCTACACGACCAATATACGACTCTTCTTGATGTTCTGTATTTCTGCCCTCTTCTATTTCTTCGATTTGAGCACTCTTTTCTTCATCACCCAACCCTTCTTGCTGCTCAACCTGAGTTATCATATTATCATATTTCAACTCCCGTTCTTTGTCTCGTGGAAAATAACCCAAAAACCAGATGATAATAGATGCAACCAAAATAACACCTCCCATTTTTCGCAAATACTGCTGAGATTTATCCCACATATGTATAGTCACCGACTTAATTGTAGGCATACGGTAAGGAGGTAATTCCATTACAAATGGTGTATCTTCCTTCGGAAAAAGAAAACGCTTAAATAAGCGGGCAGAAATCACAGCCAATAGAATCCCGGTAAAATACAAGCCAAATAAGGCAAAGCTTGCATACGACTTAAAGAAAACTCCTACAAACAACAAATACACAGGCAATCGCGCGCTACAAGACATAAACGGATTTACCAACATGGTTATCATACGACTATTACGGCTTTCGATAGTTCTTGTAGCAAGTATCGCAGGCACATTGCAACCAAACCCCATAACCAATGGAATAAAAGATTTTCCGTGCAATCCCATTTTATGCATCACCTTATCCATTATAAAAGCTGCCCGAGCCATATAGCCGGAGTCTTCCATAAAGGAAATAAAAGCATACAGGATCAATATATTAGGAAGAAAAACAATAACACCGCCAACACCGCCGATAATACCATCAACAATTAAGTCTTTAAGCATACCGTCAACCATATTTCCTCTGATAAAATTACCGAGTACTGCCACCCCGTTTTCAATCCACTCCATAGGATATCCACCCAAACGGAATGTGCACTCAAACATCACCCACATAAAAAAGAAAAACACAGGGAATCCAATATACTTATTGGTAACCACGGCATCTATCATCCGGGTTACGTCCGACTCGAAAAGCTTTTCTTTGAGTGTCTGCTTCAATCCACCTGCCACAAAACCATATCGGGCATTCGTCAGAACAGATTCAGTATGTTCTTTTAGGGTATCTTCTATATATTTAACCTCACTGTCTCTCAGAGCATAGATATCCGCAGCATTCGACAATGAGCCGACATAGGCGTCTACATCCTTATCTTTTTCCAACAATTTTGTTGAAATATAACGGCGAGGGAAAATTAACGGTGTTTCTTTTTCCTTTTCAAGAAGTATATTGAGTTTGCTTATTGCATTTTCTACAACATTACCATAATATATATGTACACGTCGAACGATAGGTTCTTTCTCCTCATAGACACGTATCACCGCATCGAACAGATCACCTATACCTACTCCCGTTTTAGCAACTGTAGGAACAATAGGGATACCGATCATCTGAGACAGGCTCTGATAATCAAATTCGCTACCCGTTTCTAATAGTTCGTCATACATATTAAGAGCGATCACCGTAGACACCTCCATATCGATAAGTTCGGTAGTCAAATACAGGTTTCTCTCAAGATTGGAAGCAGCGACAATATTAATAACCACATCGGGTTTATCTTCTACAATATGTCGTCTTACAAACAATTCTTCGGGAGTATATGCCGAAAGCGAATAAGTTCCGGGCAAGTCTACAACCTTAAAAGTATAGCCTCCATGTTTAAACTTCCCTTCTTTCGAATCGACTGTTACTCCACCATAGTTGCCTACATGCTCGTGAGCTCCCGAAGCAATATTAAAGAGAGAGGTTTTTCCGGCATTAGGATTACCCACCAATGCTACCCTTATTACTTTTTTCGAATCGGAATTCGGTTTTCGCAATGAGGCTACGACATCTTCCGTGGTGGAATAATAATCTAAAGATCCATCCGTCAGAGAGTGTGACAAATTCTCATCCCTTACTTTATGTGGTTCTGGATATATAACTTCAATTAGAGCGGCTTCACTTCTTCGGAGCGAAACCTCATAATCCATTATTTTATATTTAATCGGGTCTTTGAGGGGAGCATTTAATATCACCTTTATGGTTTTCCCTTTTATAAAACCCATTTCGAGAATACGTTTACGAAAAGCACCACTTCCATTTACGCGTACAATGATACCTTTCTGTCCCGTTTTCAAATCAGATAAAAGCATACTAAAAATCTTTCACTTAATTAGAGATACAAAGATGGGTATTTTTTATATAAAAAGAGAAGGAAAAATGACTTTATTTAGAATGAGTATAAAAAAGAATCTTTACCGAACAAGAAAACAAGCCTCACCAACACAAGCAAGAGCAACAATCACCGCAAGTCACATCGCAATGAAAATCACCTGATTAAACAAAAAAGGAAAAAGATAAACCAATGCTCAAGAGGAGCGTAATCAATGACAAAACCCCAAACCTACTTTCACAAGCAGATAATGAGATAAAAACACTTGTTAGTTTAAAGATAAGAGTCATTGCAGGATAATAAATGCCCAATAAATCCTTCGTCACTCCTCTCTTGCATTGGAATATATTGTATAAAGTACTTTAAAGATCAGAATATAAAGGAAACACTTATTAGCATAATTCATTACTAATCTACAACAAATTTATTAAAAAACTGGCTTTTTATATTTAGCAGTAAATTATGTATAGCTCTTTTTTATTTACATAGATGGCATTTGTACTATTCCACAGCCTTCTAGGAGTTTGTAATAAAGCTCTCCCTTTTAATTTTCACAAAAGTAAAGTAATTTTTATATTCTGCAAAAAGAATAAGCCCATTTTATAAAATTTGAATACAGAATGAGTTAATCTATTTCACTATATTTGCACTCTATTTTAATAATAGCGCTGTGATTTATCCGGAAAACTTTGAATATAAAATAGGATTTGATAAAATCCGCCAACTACTCATAGCAAAATGCTTAAGTCCACTGGGGGAAGAAAAGGTTACCAATCTGGCCTTCTCTTCTGATTATACACATATATCAGAATCGTTGTCTCAAACCGAGGAATTTATGCGCATCATAAACGAAGAAGACAACTTCCCTACAAATTATTTTCTTGACGTGAGGCATGCTCTACGCAACATACGAGTAGAAGGTACATGGATAGACGAAGCAGCCTTATTTGATTTACGAAGATCGTTACAAACAATACGGGACATTGTTCTTTTCCTAAAAAAGGAGGAGGAAGAAAATACCCCTTACCCATACTTGTATGCATTGGCAGGAGAAGTTGCCATATTTCCCCAGCTAATAAGCAAGATTGATAATATTCTGGATAAGTTTGGGCGCATAAAGGATAATGCATCCGCTGAGCTAAGCCGCATACGGAAAGATATAGCACATGTTTCGAGCGGTATATCACGAAGCCTTAATGCAATTTTACGCACGGCTCAGAACGAAGGGCTTGTAGAAAAAGACGTAACTCCCACCATGCGTGACGGACGTCTTGTAATACCTGTAGCACCGGCATTTAAGCGGAAGATAAAAGGGATTGTACATGATGAGTCAGCTTCGGGCAAAACTGTATTTATAGAACCTGCCGAAGTAGTAGAAGCCAACAACCGCATAAGAGAGCTGGAAAGTGAAGAACGCAGAGAGATTATAAAAATACTGGTGTCATTCACCGATGTACTTCGCCCGCTGGTAGCAGACATATTGCAGTCGTATGAATTTCTGGCTACAATCGATTTTATAAGAGCCAAAGCTACATTTGCCATCGATCTGGATGCTATAAAACCAAGCTTAGAAGACAAGCAAATTATAAGATGGTACAGAGCGAAGCACCCTCTGCTATTTATTTCTCACAGAAAACAGAATAAGCAAATTGTACCTCTCGATATAGAGCTAGAGGAAGACAATCGCATTCTTATTATTTCGGGGCCAAATGCAGGAGGAAAATCCGTTTGCCTAAAAACAGTGGGACTACTTCAATATATGGTACAATGCGGGATACCGATACCTTTAGCAGAAAATTCGAAAGTAGGAATATTCAACAATATATTTATAGATATAGGTGACGAACAGTCTATCGAAAATGATCTGAGCACATACAGCTCGCACCTAACCAATATGAAGTTCTTTGTAAGAAACTGCGATGAAAAGACAATCTTACTCATAGATGAATTTGGAGGTGGAACCGAACCGCAAATAGGCGGTGCAATAGCAGAATCTCTGCTTAAGCGCTTTAATGAAAAAGAGTCTTTTGGTGTAATCACAACTCACTACCAAAACCTCAAACATTATGCAAATGAACACAAAGGTGTTATCAATGGGGCAATGCTATACGATCGCCACTTGATGCAACCGCTGTTCACTTTATCTATTGGCAACCCCGGAAGCTCTTTTGCGATAGAAATAGCCCGAAAAATAGGTTTGCCGGAAGATGTAATTGCCGATGCTTCTGAAATAGTAGGCAGTGACTACATCAATATGGACAAATACCTGCAAGATATTGTAAGAGATAAACGCTATTGGGAAACTAAACGCCAAAGCATCCGTCAGAAAGAAAAACGGCTCGAAGAGATTACCACAACATACGAAACAGATCTGCTGAGTGTAGAAAAACAACGAAAAGAGATACTCCGTCAGGCTAAAGCCGATGCAGAACGGGTCTTATCGGAGGCCAATGCCAAAATAGAGAATACGATACGTACAATTCGAGAATCGCAGGCCGAGAAGGAAAAAACAAAGCAAGCCCGATTGACTCTTAACGAATTCAAATCGTCATTAGAAGACGAAAAAAATTTCTCGGATGATAAGATCGCTAAGAAAATAGAGAAGTTAAAAGAGAAAGAAAAAAATAAAAAGAAAAAAAGCGAACAACCCAAAGAGATTAAAGAACAAATAATCGCTATTGGAGACAATGTACGCATCAAAGGGCAAACTTCAATCGGACAAGTACTTGATATACAAAAAGGAAGTGCTACGGTTGCATTTGGCATGATCAAGTCGACCGTCAAACTCGAAACACTTGAATACATAAGTAAAAATCAGGTAAAACGTGAAACCCGCAGTACTACAATCAGCGTAGCAGCCAGCGACGATCTCCGAGAGAAGAAACTCAACTTCAAGCAAGATATAGATGTGAGAGGTATGCGTGGCGATGAGGCATTGCAAGCTGTCATGTATTTTGTAGACGATGCAGTACTCGTAGGGGTCTCACGAATACGAATATTGCACGGAACGGGAACGGGAGCACTAAGACAGATGATACGAGACTATCTCCGTACGGCTCAAGGTGTACGAAATTTTCAGGATGAGCATGTACAATTTGGAGGTACAGGAATTACTGTAGTAGACCTTGAATAATTAAACAGAAAAGCAAAAGGATAAAGAGATGGCAAAAACTGCAATTTTGATAGGAAGTACCGGATTGACGGGGTCTCATCTGATGAAAATACTATTAAATAGTGACATCTACGATAAAACGATATGTTTTGTACGTCGCGAGACTAAAATATCGCACCCCAAACTGGTTCAGCATATCGTAGACTTCGACGACGTAGACTCGTATAAGGATTACATGGAAGGAAACGATATGTTTTGCTGTTTGGGAACTACCATCAAAAAAGCCGGAAGCCAAGAAGCATTCAAAAAAGTAGACCTTACCTACCCTCTTCAGTTTGCAAAGGTAGCTGCGGTAAATGGAATAAAGCAATTTTCGATAATATCAGCCATTGGTGCTAATCCGGAATCGAGCAACTTCTATTTACGGATAAAAGGCAAGTGCGAAGAAGAGCTAAGGAAATTGCCGTTCCAGTCTATATCTATATTCAGACCATCGTTATTGGAAGGTAACAGGAAAGAATTTCGGCTTGGAGAAAAAGCACTGAGTTTTGCCATGAAAATATTCTCCATATTTCTTACAGGCAAATTAAAAAAATACCGTCCTATCAAAGCGAAGGATGTAGCTGAAGCCATGTATAGAGTTGCTCAACAGAATACAGTAGGGCTTCATGTATACCGTTCGGACGAAATAACAGATATTGCGAAATAAGTTTTCACTTCTGCATATCTTAACACCTAAGTAGTATGAAAAAGGTTCTACTATTCTGCTTACTCTCATTCTCTTTTCTTCACCTTTTTGGACAGGATGTTTCTTACACAAAAAGCGACATTGCCGGACGATGGGTAGAAGTAAAAGAAACAGACAAGCCGGGGCAATATTCAGAGTCGGAATATTCTTATATATACATATTCAAGGATGATTATACTTTTCATTTAGGAGAATCGATGGACGGAGTCATTCTTTTCAATATTACAGGAAAATATTTGATTGAGAAAAACAGCATAGACATTACTTATTTTGAATTCCCACAAAACAGCAATACTAAAAAACTCACACCAAAAAAATTGTCGTTACAAATACGATCCATCAAAAACGGAATAATGAGACTATCCGTTTCCGATTACGATTTTTCTTATCCTCTTATACTGAAAAGGCAAAAGCAGAACGAATAAAGCGGCTTTAATATTCCCAAACAATAATTTACAAAAAAATACGTTTACTATAAGCAAAGAGGCCAAAAAAATAGAATACAATTAAATAAAACAAAAACAAAGCTATACATTTCATTCATTTGCAGATATTATTATATCTTTGCACAGCAAACAGGCATAAACTATACAAAACGTTCTCCAAATGATAATGACGAAAAAACTACTTTTCATTTTTCCCTTAATATGTACTATTATAGGATTAAGCAGCTGCAACGGTGACACCCCCGATAAACCCGGACCCAATAACGAAACAATTCCCCCATCCGAACTTACCAAGGATGATTTGTTGGGCACATGGGAAATATATAACTCGGAGAAACAAGTAATTAAAGTCAAAGAAGATGGGTCCGAATCGGCATATCCAAATTTCAGATCAGTAGATTATGACGGATTTATAAACAAATTCTATATAGACTCGAAAGGCGTTTATACATTCGAAAACTCAAATGTACTGGATGAACTTATAGATAAAGGTAGTTATGATGTAAAAGATGGTCTGATCACCATGAACGTTACACGACATAACGGAAGAGATACTTCTTTTGTAAATACCGAAACAATCTCTATATTTTATAAAAACAAGGAGGCTTTTACTGTATTCAAACACTTTACGGTAGATGGCTATAAGATCAAAGACGGCAGATCGATGAGAAATATAGAAAAAGCGCCTAATATACATCCCAATATGGAGAAAGTAGATGTTAAGGGCAAATATAGCAGCCTGCTCGGAAAATGGGAAGTATATGATTATCAGTTATTGGCTAATGGCGTATACGACGCTACTTATTCGAAAGAAACGCTGGCTAAGCTGAAAGGCAACACATACACCTTCAAAGACGAGGGAAATGGAAAGACATCGGTAAATATAGATTTCCGTGATCCGGATAATGATGGAGTACAAATCACAGGTAAATATCCCGTAAAAATCGTTGACGATATTGTTTATTACTTTGTAGACAATGCTGTTGATACACTAGGAAATTATGTCCCCACAGCACCTTTCCTTTGGGTTACGGACTGGAAAAAAAGAACGGATTCGTCTACGAATAAAGAATTTGATTCTTTTATTAGCTTCAACAAATTCAGGACAGATGCCAGACCTGACATAATATATGAAATGAGAAGGTTCCTCAGAAGGATAGACTAGAAAGCATCATACACATACATACACAAATTATAGAAGAACAGGCAAACTTACAGTCCTGTTCTTTTATATTTTAGAGACCTGTCTCCTCCTTGCTTAAAAACTAAAGAGTCGACAGTTAAAGTGTATATATCAAGCTTATTATCGAATACAGAATCTTTATACAACATCAGTGTAAAATTATGTATTATAAAGGTATAGTCCGACTTTACAAGTCCGACAATTTCCTGCGTACACTTATTTCCATTAAAGTATAAATATACATCTTGCTGATTCAGGTCTAGGTTTGCCGAATCGTTTCTTTTCGATTCCACAGCCACAAGCTGCCATTTTCCTTGTATCATCTGGTTATTTACCTCATCGCTATTGTAGGGCTTGCAACTAACCAAGAATAGGAAAGCAAAAATAAAACCGACAAGGCTTATCAATCTAACAGACATTCGTTCCATGTTTACCACAAAAAAACAAATTATTTTTCATTAACGAGACATTCGCTCCATAAAAAGTCAGAATATTCTTATTGCTTTTACAAAATCCTGCTATATTTGTTCAACTGATTTTATTTATCTTATTTAAATACCTTTAAGCACAAGTTACGTATGAAAACAATAGGGAATATAATATGGTTGATTTGCGGAGGCTTTATGATAGCCATCGAATACTTCATTTCCGGATTTGTTATGCTATTGACCGTCATCGGCATTCCCTTCGGACTACAAGCTTTCAAGCTGGGAATACTTGCAATATGGCCATTCGGGAGCCATGTTGAATCGAAAGACTCTGCTCCGGGCTGCCTCAATCTGGTGATGAATATTATATGGATCATAATCGGAGGATTCTGGATTGCCCTTACACACTTGTTCTGGGGAGTTCTTCTCTGTATCACAATAATAGGTATTCCTTTTGGAAAACAGCATTTTAAACTGATACATTTGGCTCTTGTACCTTTTGGAAAAGAGATCAGATAAACCAATCGTCAAAACAGCTCTATCCCATCCCGATAAGTCTTAAATTTCAGCTCGGGCAATAATTCTTTTCTCATACGACGGGTATCACCGTAGTATGAAACCATCCCTATTTTGACAAAGTCTACTGTGAGAGGGCTCTGTGTGCCAAACAAAGATGAATACAGCTCAAACCCTTTTGCAGCAGCCATTATCATCCACACAGGCATACGCCAAGGCTTGTGATTCCCTTTATAAGCAGTAATTTCGTCCAAGAATTGCTGTAAGGTTNNTTTGCACTCCTTCGTCACCAATGTGATATATTCCGTTGATACCAGGCCTCAATGCTGCGGCAATCGTGGCGTCTGCAAAATCCACTTTCGAAATAAGATGAATATATGTAGGTTTCCGCCACACGCCCAAAAGCCAATGTCGAGCAAACCACTGTGCAGCATCTATCATCAGTATCCCTTTGCCGTAGACCATTCCTACCCGCAGAGAAACAGCCTCTATACTATATTTCTCACCATAGCTGAACAAGAGTTTTTCTTCTTCGAGGCGGGTACGGGCATGCATCGATTCAGGATTTCCATTCAAGTGCCCTGTTGCGGGATTGTTGGGAGTACATTCTCCTTCAATATGCGGAAAACTAATCAATATTATACGTTTCACCTTCTGCTGTATAGCTGCATCGAGTAAGTTTTTAAAGTATAGAGTGTTTGTAGTTGGCAAAAACTTTTCGGGTTTAGCCTTAAACAAAACCCCTGCAAAATGTACAACCACATCAACTCCGGCTAATGCGTCTCCCAATGTTTTGGGGCTTGCCAGATCAACCCGAAACACAGATACATTGTTCTTACCTTTCAGATTCTCGGCTACATCTTTTTTGTGTATCAGCAAATTCAGGTGTACATTTTCTTTGTGTTGAAGTTCCTGAGCTAAGAGCCCTCCTAAGTTTCCGGCAGCCCCGGTGATAGCAATTTTCTTCATTGTGCAATTTTTGTTCGAAATATAAATATATGAAATATTTCCCCATGTTACAGAAACATGTAAAGCCATCTACACAAAAAAAGAGATAACCATACGATTATCTCTTTCTCTATATTGTAAAACAAACGGAGTTAAGCCTTTGCTGCATTTGCTTTAGCCTTTGCTTCTATTTCCGACAATTCATTCGCGAGTTTTCCTGCCACTTCGCCAGTAACTTCATTTATTTTTTGTTTTCCTTTTCTTACTTCTTGTCTTGCTTTCACACCTACACGCAAAGCCTTGCTTTTGCCTACAGCCAACCCATAGTCTAAGTCTGACTTCGCTTTATCCGTAGCGCTGTTTACTCTTGTGCGTAATTCTTCTCTTGTTTCCTCATCGGATAGTTTCAATGCTGCATATACACCTAGTGCACCTACAGCTAAACCTAAAATAAATCCCTTCATAATGTGCTGTAATTTATGTGTTATATAATTCTATTATTAACAAATATAAGATATTTATAATGATAACAATCAATTAAATGCATTTGTTTACTTTAAATAACTTGTATATTCCTTTTTTAGTATAGTTAAACACAATGAATAAAGCCTGATTTTTGAATTAAGAAAGTTTATAATGCAAAACCATTTTATATAGATTCTGATTATTTTTTCCTACCTTCAACCCCTCTAAAGCCGTATATTGATGAAACATTTACTTTTTTGTTTTTCCTTCTTAACTATCTTGATGGCATGCAGCACTCAACCTACATTGGAGGGGCGTTGGGCTGTAGAAATGGAACACAACCGTGACACTGCCATTATAGTAAACGGAGATACCATCGTAGCTCCGGAGTTGAAGATAGACCGAGATTCTATGTATCTGGAAATAAAAACGAATGGTCTTGTCAGCAAAACAGAATGCCTAGGCTTTTATACGATCAACAACAATCTCATTACTGTTACGGATAGAATGGGAAAACAAAGGACAGAAACGTTTGTGCTAAAAGACGATGTCCTAACCATCTTAGATAAGGATGATCCCAATAAGATTATAATGAGGCTGGTTCGTATCAGAGAGAAAGAATCGGACTGACCAGTAAACCACATTCGGTAAAATCCTATTATCAATCATCTAAATCACTTTCCGTAATCGCAAACAAAGAAGAAAGTGTAATCGCCTACAGTTTTGGCATTCACCTCTAGCCATCTCAGTTTATCTTTGGATGTGACTGTTTTCTGAATCAGTTTACCTGACGAGTCATAATCTTCTACAGATAAGACTCTAAAGCGTCTGTTTGAACAATCGTACATACTATAATAAATACAATAACTGAAATCGTTCCATTTCTCCGCCTTTTCCGGCTTTTTCATCGCCACATACCTGTCTCTTATTTTATCCACATAGGCCTTACGAGCTTCGGTAGATGTGTATATTCGTTTTTCGTAGGCGTAAGACACTGCTCCGTCTTGTTTCAGATTGAGGGTATCTGTATAAATTTCCATATCTTCGGTTACGGCTACATTGTGCCAACCATAAATACCGGCTCCAACCTGACGGGAGGTCTGACAAGCCGAAAAAGACAATACGGCTATAATTGTGATTAATATATATTTCATCCTCATTTTTAATTTAATGCACATTAGTAATATTCTTTATAAAATAACAGAAGCCTATTTATAAATAGAAAATGTAAACTTACAAAATAAGCAGAAAGTAATGCCAGTCTTTGATCTAATTCTCTGATAAAATAGTTTTCAACATCAGGTTTACATATCATTTTTTATCTAATAATATTATTATCTTTGCTATGATAAGATAAGCGAAACGAAAACATTGCATTGACAAAACATCTTTGCTGAAAACTCTTTAGCGAATGTATGTATCCATACATTTCTTTGGATTTTTAATTTTATAAATTAATAATGAAATATATATCAATATTCTGCGGCTCGGCCTCAGGTTCAGATAAAATCTTTGCAGAACAAGCAACCCTACTCGGAAAAACAATCGCACAAAAAGGCTATGGCATCGTATATGGAGGTGCACACGTAGGGCTTATGGGATATGTAGCCAATGGCGCACTAAGCGAGGGTGGAGAAGTAATAGGTGTTATACCCGAATTTCTGAAAAGCAAGGAGTTGGAGCATACCAACCTGACAGAGATTCATATCGTAGAAACAATGCACCAGCGCAAAGCCTTAATGAACGAGATCAGCGATGGAGTTATAGCTTTACCGGGAGGATACGGAACCTTGGACGAATTATTTGAAATGCTTACTTGGGCTCAATTGGCATTACACAAAAAACCGATAGCAGTATTAAATACCAACGGATATTATGATCCGCTTATTACGATGTCGAAAACAATGATCAAAAATGGTTTCCTGAAAAATGAATATCTTGATCTTTTGTTGATAGATGGTAATATTGGCAGTTTGCTGAAAAAAATGGAAGATTATATACCTCCGGCCAATGACAAATGGTTTGAAGTGAAATAATCCTTCAATATTAATATACAAACTAAACAAAACACACCTTAGTATGAAAAAGTATTTATTCATTGCAGTGGCAATGCTGGGATCAGTTACAATTGTAAATGCCCAGACGGTAACAAAACGTATTGTAGAAAAGACAAACAAAGGAGACTCGAAAACGCATTACAATTATTTATTACTAGATGCTGTCAATTACAGTGATGCAGCATACTCCAGATATGAAAAATTGGTGCAAGATGTGTGGGATAAAAAATCGAATGCTAACCTCACGAAAAACAGAATAGAAACTCTGGAGGAAATCGATAAATACCTGACGACCGTAAAAGAGACTCCGATATACAAAGGGGGAGAGAGTTACCAACTGGCAGTACTGGCATACCTCAGTGCTGTAAAAGACAAGGTTATTGCTCTGGAACATTTGGGAACACTCGGCGATGATGCAAACACCGACGCTATAGTGTACAACAAAGCATCGGCTAAGTTTACAGATATATCGAACGAAGCTATTGACCTGAGAAACAATGTTAGAGATAAAAAAAGCGAATACGAAAAGACATTCTATATACAAAAATAAAACAATATAAATATGGCACTTACTGTTGGAGATAAAATACCTGAAATTTTAGGAATCGATCAGGACGGAAAAGAAGTAAAAGCATCCGACTATCAAGGGAGTAAGCTTGTATTATATTTCTATCCGAAAGACAATACCCCGGGCTGTACGGCTGAGGCTTGTAGTTTGCGAGATAACTTTTCGCAACTCAGAAAAGCCGGCTACCAAATACTGGGCGTTAGTGTCGACAACGAAAAATCGCATCAGAAGTTTATAGAAAAGCAACAATTGCCTTTTCCGCTGATTGCCGATACAGATAAAAAGCTTGTGGAGCAATTCGGTGTATGGGGTGAGAAAACACTTGCCGGACGTAAATACATGGGCACATTTCGCACTACATTCCTGATAAACGAATCGGGCATTATAGAGCAAATAATAACTCCGAAGGAAATAAAAACGAAAGAGCACGCTCAACAAATATTAGATCTAAATAAATAAAAGTTTTATATAATTATCAAAGAGAAATAATGGCAGAAGAAAAAGAAAAAAAAGCAGCCCCAAACACAGAGAAGCTGAAAGCTCTGCAAGCTGCAATGGACAAGATAGAGAAGAGCTACGGAAAAGGCTCGATAATGAAGATGGGCGATGATAAAATCGATGAGATAGCTGTTGTTTCTACAGGNNCTGCACTTGGTGTAGGTGGATATCCTCGCGGCAGGGTGATCGAAATATACGGTCCCGAATCGTCAGGTAAAACAACCCTGGCTATACATGCTATAGCCGAAGCGCAAAAAGCAGGAGGTATAGCAGCCTTTGTGGATGCTGAACATGCATTCGATCGTTTTTATGCCGAAAAACTTGGAGTTGACATCGAAAACCTATATATATCACAGCCCGACAGCGGTGAGCAGGCTCTCGAAATAGCAGAGCAATTGATTCGTTCTTCGGCTATCGATATCATTGTTATCGACTCGGTTGCCGCACTGACCCCTAAAGCAGAGCTAGAAGGCGAGATGGGCGATTCTAAAATGGGATTGCAGGCTCGTTTGATGTCGCAGGCTTTACGTAAGCTGACTGCTGCGATCAACAAAACAAACACCATCTGTATATTTATCAACCAGTTGCGCGACAAAATCGGTGTCATGTTCGGTTCGCCCGAAACAACTACCGGAGGTAACGCCCTGAAATACTATGCATCTGTACGCCTCGATATTCGCCGTATCGGACAATTGAAAGACGGAGATGAGGTAAGAGGTAGCCAGACACGCGTGAAGGTAGCAAAGAATAAAGTTGCGCCTCCTTTCCGTAAAGCTGAATTCGATATCATGTACGGTGAGGGTATCTCTCGTTCGGGAGAAATCATAGACCTTGGTGCAGAACTTGGTATCATCAAGAAAAGCGGTTCGTGGTACAGCTACAATGAGACCAAACTGGCACAAGGACGTGAGTCGGCAAAAGAAGTGATAAAAGACAATCCTGAGTTGGCAGAAGAGATAGCAGGCTTAATCTTCGAAGCATTGAAAGAAAAGCACTAATATAAGCAAAGCAATCTAGGAATAGCGAAGAGGCTGTTTGAAGAGTAAAACTATATTTTGCTCTTCAAACAGCTTCTTTTATTATCATATCTCTTTCTATTTATCTTATATAAAGGATGTATCCGAATATTATCGACCCATAATTCTTGTCTTTAATGAAAGACAGAGGTATATAAAAGGTTACACATAAAAAAGCAATAGAATAGTGTCACTTTTGTCACCTTTTGCTTTCAAAACACGACGTATACAACTATCAATAAACAGCTTAAACCTAAAATTAAAAAAGTGACATCTGTCACCTTTTTATAGAGAATTCATGTAATATGTTGTAGTATCTTCCTATATATCGGATGTTGGTGCAGTATATAATCGTTACCAATCAGAAAGAGCTGCTCACGTGCACGGGTAAGAGCAACATTGAGTTTACGATCTACTGTTCCCTCTCGGTTCATACTACAAAAGTTTTTGAGTTGGTAAGCTTTATTGAAACAGAAGGAAAGTATAATCACATCACGCTGGCTGCCTTGATAACGCTCTACGGTATCGATCATAATATCAGACAATTCGGCTATACCTGTTTCTTCGAACTTTTTTCTTATCAGGGCTATCTGATTTCGGTATGGAGTGATAATACCAAGTGTTCTTTGAGGGTCGAAAAGAAGATTATTAGCCTTGTAGATATCCAGTAAAGCGATTGACAAGGAGACAGCAATTTCGGCTTCGGCATCGTTCGTTTTATCGGATACACTTGCATCATCTATCTCTCTGACAGGGATAAAGCAAACCCGCTTGTTTGATATCATGGTCTGATATGGATCATTCGGATCAAAAGAAGGATAATTCAAGTCGGCTTGCTGCCTCTCGGTTGCGATCTTTAATATATTGTCATAGAAGTGAGCATTTACAAGACGTGCAATATCCTGATGCATACGTCCATGATATGTAAGTGTATCATAGGCATGCATCCATCCTTGTTTTTGGCAAATACGAAACAGCCGTTCGAAAAGAGATTCACGGCAATCGTAAAGCTCAATATCATTTAAAATGCTACTATCGACCTTCGATCGGGATTCATCTTGCAATGTTATAGTAGACAGCTGCTTGTGATCACCAATCATAATAAACTTATCAAACTGTGGAAGTAGCCCTATTATCTGAGATTCCAATATTTGTGAAGCCTCATCGATAATTGCCACATCAAAATGTTTCAGATCGAATAGTTCCGGCTTACCCATGATAGACGCTAATGTTCCTACAAATATCCGAGTTGAGGCGATTGCCTGTAAAAGGTCTTTGCGGTTTGTAGCTTTATATGAGATATTCTGCAACAGTCGGTGGCGATATGCCTCTCCGCATGATAGTTCCGAACCGATACGGATATATCGGTCGCACACAGAGTCATCTTCCGAGAAAGCCTCACAGATAGCAGCACACAGCTCATCTACAGCACGATTGGTATATGCCATAACAAGGATATTGCTATCTTCTTTTGCATAAAGACGCTCGATGAGTTGCCGTGCAAATATGGACGTCTTACCTGTACCGGGAGGTCCTACGATAAGGAAGTAATCATCAGCCGACAAGGCTTTGTTTATAACGCTTTTGCCCCTCTCCTCTTGAGTCAGTTCTTTGTCGGAACAGTTGTTCGCATAGATAGTGTGAGGCTCTTTAAGTCCGAGCAAGAGCTCCTTCTTATGGGTAGGTGCAGAGAGAAAGGCAAATAGGCTTTTATACATAGCATTGTACCCATGATCGAGCTTATCGTGCTCTACCGCCCAAAGCCTGTAACGAGAGAAGAAAGCTCTGTTTCGCTGCTTGTATCTAAAACGGAGGGTGACAGAATGAGATGATATTTCTACGACTGTGCCTTTTAGTATTTGGTTGGTGAGTACCGTATCTTCCTCATCTTGCTTCGGATATAAGATACAGATTTCTCCTACCCGAAAGTTTACACAATCTTGAGGTGCTAATCGATTGAATCGGATCACCATATCCCGACCACTGTCGTCTATATCTTCAATCTCGAGATCAGAGATCAGATCCAAAGCTTCTTTGCGTTCGGAGAAAGTTGTATTCCACAGGGCAGAGACACTCATTGCTGTATCAAAATTCTCATCTCCTGTTTTTTGCAAGTATAGCTCCCTTGCCACAAAGTTGATGTAGCGATAGGCGTATATCTTTTCTAATGCAGATGATTTAGTAAGAACGTCTTCCAGCTCTTTTAGCTTATCTATAAAGAACTGAGGTACTCTGCCATAATTATCTAAACTGAAGAGCTCTTTGAATATTTGTTCTACCGTTTGCACATCACCCGAATACAAGTCGTGTTCGGTAGCGACAATCAGATTGCGAGTATTGATAATCTCTTTCTCCAAGCGTTGGTATCTGGCAGCAAAGCGGATATTCTCTCCGGCATTGTCAGCACTCGAATATAAGATCGTAGGATAGATATGACGTGCATCTTTGTTAAATACACTTTGTATCATCAGCCGATAGATAGCTGTCTGCGTTTCGTGGTTCGAAGCGATCTTTGTTACATCTTCACGAGGATAAGGCGGCTTTCCCGACTTTAATTCTATGATACGGTCTGCACCATCCTCCTCATCGGAGAGTTGCAACAGGTCGAGCCGTCCTTGAAAACCGTATTTCTCGCAAAAGAAGGAAGGCTCTAAGGTACACAGGGTAGTATCAAAGCCATTTGCGGGCATATCGTTTATTATTACTCGCCGAATATTGTTAAACTGGCTTTCTGCTCTCGACATGAAGTTGCGAAAATCCTGATTATCCTTTATGTCTTGGCATGATGCATATTCGAAGGGCATCTGACGGAAAGATTTCAGAAACACATCTTCAAACTTCAGTGTTCGGGGATTTTCGGCATAGATAAGCTCATCGAGAAAGAAGTTTGCCAGATTTCCTAACAGTATATAATGAGAATTCGCATTCGGCTCAAACTTTCGGCGGAAGTAATGCAAGTGAGAATTACCATACGATTGAAAACACTCTGCCATTGCCGAAGCATCGATCAGATAGTCGGGCTCAAGTACAAATAAGGCAGGAATGTAACAGCCGTGTCCGTCCTTTTTTACATCTAGCAAATTTAGCTGAGCACCAACCCACAAGCGACAGATAGTAGGGTTGAATATTTCGTTAGCAGAAACATTGTATCTTACAGCTAATGTTTCTTGAGGTAAAGTCTCGGGTTGACAGATCAGCAACTCATTTTCTCTATCTATGTCCAGCACCTGCACACGCAGCCTATCCAGCGGTAAGGTTTTGTTATCCTCCTGTTCGGCTTCTTTGGGTATTTCGAGACTATGATCACCTTGTAAGAATCCGTAAAATAACTCTATGCTTTGTTTCGCATCGTCGTATTGCTTGGGCGTAATCAGATTATTTTCATCTCTTTGCAGAAAAGAACTTCTGATACGAATTGTATGTAACCGCCACTCTATACGCTTAGGCAAATCATACTTCTGAGAGATGAAGACCAGCCGAGAAAATAAAGAAGGAAACTGCAAAGATTCACCTTTAGTGATTTCCTTGCAGCTTCTTTCCAGTATCTGTTTGAGGCAGATATATTTATTTCTTAGCGATAGATTGGTTTGATCTATCTGTTGTATCTCGGAGAGATAATCGGATACAGATATTATCATTCCCGCAATCTTACATCAAGATAACTTTTAAGGGATATCTCTATCTTCGTACCATTAATAGGGATACCTGCCCTATTTGTAAGATATCCATCAACAATAACATTTATCCCCCCTTGATTATAGAATCTGCGCATAACGCTATTCATGAAATCATAAAATTCAGGATCTTTAGCGGTATCGAATACCATTACCTCATAGTCTTTCAACACATCTATCTTTGGCGAAAAAAGAAAAGGAGTCATACCTTCTACATCGATATACAAATCACGAATAACATCTCCATAACGCAAATCTCCGGTGATAACCAATTCGGTTCCTTGATATTCCATCCCAATTATAGAGCCATTTCCCAGACCGGGCAAATCATTGAAAGTATAACTACCTCCTCCATTACTGGAGAAAAATCCGGTTTTGTTAGTATATGATTGGAATTCACAATTGAGATTTGTCCTTGATATATAATCATCTGTTTCACACGATGAAAATCCGACTAAAACGAGGAGAGTGAATAAGATTACGCAAAGCTTGTTCATATAGTATTTCATAATTAAATAATTTAGTGACAAAGTTAAATAATTTTATCTTATATATATGACTATGAAAATGAGGTTTTGTAACATCGGGAATAATAGATATAGAAAACTTTTATAAGTGACTGCTTGTTATATATCAAAATAGAATATCTATCTTTGACAACGAAATCTTAGGGGTGCCTTAAAATAACGGGCTGAGATCACACCCATAAACCTGATCCGGGTAATGCCGGCGGAGGGATAGAGAAATATGCAATTGCGCACACGCATATCTTTAACATTCGGGAAATTATCTTATCAAAACCCCTTTTTTGTTTAACATCAGGACATATTTACGTATGTCTGGCAAAATTTATATTTTAAATGAAAAAGGTCTTTCTCTCTCTTTCCATAATATTGATAAATGGAATGGGGATTTTCGCACAACAAAAAGCAGATAGTTTGAAAGTTGTAAAACTAGATGAAGTTGTTGTGTCTGCAACACGTGTAGGTCAGGATGCTCCGGTAGCATACTCTAGCTTGACCGAAAAACAACTAAAAGGAGACAATGCCGCAAAAAACATTCCGGCTATAATGCAAACTCTTCCATCTGTAGTCTCGTATACAGAAGGAGGAACGGCTGTAGGCAACACATCGTTTCGCATCCGTGGAACTGATGCCAACCGTATTAATATCACCCTGAATGGGATGCCTCTGAATAATCCTGAAAGTCAGGAAGTATACTGGGTCAATTTGCCGGATCTGTCAAATTCATTGCAAAGTATGCAAGTGCAACGCGGAGTGGGAACATCTACCAACGGTGCGGCCTCTTTCGGGGCTAGTATTTCGATGCAAACGCTGGGAGGAAAACCCAAACCCTATGCCGACATATCTACAGCCTACGGACAATACAATACACTATTATTGTCGGGAGCAGCAGGTACAGGCATTATGAAAAGCGGATTGTCGTTAGACGCAAGATATTCTTACGTAAAGAGTGACGGGTATATCCGTAACGGAAAGGTAGACCATAAGAATATCTATGCCGCCCTATCTCACTACTCCGACAGGCAGCTGATACGGCTGATTTATATGAACGGAATACAGCATACCGGCATTACATGGGAAGGTATCGATCCGAGCATGCTGGCTATAAACAGGCGATACAACCCGGCAGGAGAATACAAAGACGACAATGGCAATACACGCTATTATGATAACGAGACGGATAACTACTATTCGAATATCGGACAGTTGATCTATACCCGTTATCTAACAAACGCATTGACATTGAATGTAAACTTGAGTTACAATCATGGTTATGGCTATTACGAAAATTACAAGACAGGGCGTAAATTTTCAGAATTCGGACTCGAAAATCAGACTGTAGATGGTACTACTTACAAGAAATCAGATCTTATACGTCGCAAACTGATGATGAATCATTTGTATGTAGGAGGGGTAAATCTGAAATGGGAAAAAGACAAGTTTGACTTCACCTTAGGTAGCATGTACAGCTATTATGATGGTACTCATTATGGAAGATTGCTTTGGGTAAAGTTCAACCAGAATATACCTGTTGGTTACGAATGGTATAGAAATGATGCCGATAAACAAGATATGAATGTTTTCCTGAAAACAGAATACAAACCGATGACCAACCTGTCGATATTTGCAGAAGTGCAAGAGCGCTATGTAGACTATCGCATGAAAGGTATCGACGATGATCTCACAAATCTGTCAAGCAAAAACTACTACAGTTTTATTAACCCAAAAGGGGGAATATCTTATCGCTTTGCGGATTATAACGAGATTTACGGATCGTTGGGTATATCCAACAGAGAACCTTTGCGGGCCGATCTTAAAGAATCTCTCAAAGAAGGAGGAATCCCTATCAAATCCGAAAGGTTGTATGACTATGAGCTGGGCTACAAATATGCTAATGCGACAATAGCTTTCAGTACCAATCTTTATTACATGAATTATAAAGACCAATTGGTGCAGACCGGAAAGTTGAACGACGTTGGTTATAAGTTGCAAGAAAATGTACCCGACAGCTATCGTACCGGGATAGAACTGGCATTGTCTTATACACCAAACTATTGGCTACAGCTAGCCGGAAACTTAACTCTGAGCCGTAACAAGATAAAGAATCATACTGTTTACTACGCTTACTATGATAATCAAACAGACTGGAATAGCTTAGGGCAGATCTCAGAAACATTCAAATCTATCGACATTTCATTTTCACCAAATACTGTGGGCAGCTTTACAGTTACATTCAAGCCATTCGAAAAAAAAGATATAAGCTTCTCTTTCATCAACAAGTACGTTGGCAGAATGTATTATGACAATACCTCAAACCCTGATAACCGTTTGTCAGACTATTTCATCACAGACTTTGCTGCATCATACACCTTGGATGCGAAGAAAGTAGGGAAATTTGACTTCCAGTTTTTTATAAATAATCTGACAAATGTAATGTATAATGCAAATGCATGGGTGGATACATATAAGTTTGCAGATGGAACAGAACAAGTTTATAAAGGGTTATTCCCTCAGGCAGGTGCTAACGTGATGGGCAAGATAAGATATCGGTTTTGATATATTTTGATTTACTTTGTGGGATGCAGTAAAACATCCCACAATTTTATATACAACAATGATTGAATATTTTATAGAGAACAATTGGGTCAGTATAGTAGGAGCAATTATCGGCCTTATTTTCCTTTACTTAGAATACAAAGCCAATGTATGGATGTGGGCTGCAAGTATCGTCATGGCAGCTTTTTATATCTATATATTCTATAGTACGCAGCTATATGCCAGCATGGGTATATACATTTATTTCTTCGGGGCATCTATATATGGCTGGCTGGTATGGATATTCCGCAACAGGAATACAGAAACAGGAGATGAGATCATCTCTCACGCCGCCAAACGTTACACCGTGCCTATAATAATCGGAGTAGCTCTTATAGCCATATTTATTTATGGTATCCTTGTTTCGTTTAGTGACAACAACATATATATCACGATCGGAGACTCTCTCACTACCTCCCTCAACATTGTAGCACTGTGGATGATCTCCCGAAAGTGGGTAGAACAATGGCTGTTGGTAATTCCCGCAAATTTAATTTCAAGCATTTTACTCTTTGCTCAACATGATATTATGTCGGGCTGTTTATTTTTTATCTTTTTCGTTGTCTCTATAATGGGATATTACAAGTGGAAAAGATTAGCATTAGCTTCGTGATATAGTCTTGTTATTGTCATAAAACAGAGATATGTAACACAAAAGATATAAAAAATGTTATCTTTGCATCAATGGTGATAACAGTTAGAGCAAACAATTCTACAAGATAATTACATGAAAATCTTCCAGGTTATTACGGTTTCTGAATATGGCGGCGCCCAGACTATAGTTGCAGACCTGGTAAAAAAATTCAGTTCTGAACACGAACTCTTTCTCTTATATGGAGGTAATGGCGAAGCCTGGAGTAATTTGGGGGATAATTTCACTCGCATTAAGCTAAACAATCATTGTAAAGAGGTTTCAATAAAAGATATAATGCTTTTATTGAAATTATTCTATTATCGCCTCAAGTACAAACCCGATGTTGTGCATCTGCACTCTTCCAAGATGGGAGCGATAGGGCGATTAGTCTTCGCTCGTAAAACAATTGTATATACTGTACATGGATTTGATTCGATAAGAACGGCTTTCCGAAAATTTTTGGTTATCGAAAAACTGTTGAAAAAGAAAGCATTCCGCATCATTGGAGTAAGTCAATACGATGTGGATATGATGAAGGAAGAAAATATCTATAAAAACGTAGAAAGAATATACAATGGCGTTGCTGATCACTATCTGACAAACAAAATTGAACAAGATACTCTGACTGAAAAATTAGAGAGTATAAAAAAAGATTATCCCAAAACAATCATGTGCATTTCACGAATATCGAAACAAAAGAAATTCGATTTATTCCTTGATATAGCACATGAAATGCCTCAATATGCCTTTGTGTGGATTGGTAACAAAGAGGAAATAGAGGGATTGCCGGCAAATGTATTTTGTTTGGGTGAAATGCATTCTGCTTTTACTTATTTGAGATACGCTGATGTTTTTATATTACCATCCAACTACGAGGGTTTGCCAATGTCGATACTTGAAGCTCTGGCATTCAAAGTTCCGGTAGTTGCATCTGCTGTAGGGGGTATTACAGAAGTATTGGACGGGAAGAATGGTTTTGCGGTAGAGAATAAAGCCTCTATCTTTGAAGAAAAAATACAATATATTTTATCTGACGAAAACATTCAGAAGAGTATGTCTGAGTGTGCAAGACAATCATATCTTGCAAATTTTACGATAGAGAAAATGGTAGACAGCTATGGCGCTGTCTTTAACACAATAGTAGCAAATAAAAAATGAGCCAACCTTTAGTCTCTGTATTAATACCCTGCTATAATGTAGAACGGTATGTGGAAGAATCGATCAACTCGATCCTAAACCAAACATACCGCAACCTAGAGATCATAGCCATAAACGACTGTTCTACAGACAGAACAGGGGGATTATTACAGGCAATGGCAGCGAAAGATTCTCGGATAAGTGTTTTCACCAATGAGAAGAATCTCAAGTTAATACAAACATTGAACAAAGGTATCTTGCTGTGCAAAGGCGATTATATAGCACGTATGGATGCTGACGATATCTCGTTGCCTACTCGCATCGAGAAGGAGGTCGCATTCTTGGAGAAACATACCGATCATGATATAGTAAGTACACAGTTTTACGCCTTCCGATCAGAAAATCCGAGTAAAAAAGATCTGAACCACAGCCCGACACACGATCGTGAGCTACGAGGATATATGCTTTTTCGGTCGGGAATATGCCATCCGGCGGTAATGATTCGTAAGAGGGTATTTAGCGAACTGGGATTAAAATTTGAACCGGAGTATTTACATGTCGAAGACTATGCATTGTGGTCTGAAGCTATGTACAAAACAAAGTTGGGAAATCTGAGTGAGCCTTTGTTGCTGTATCGTGTGCATAAGCAACAGGTATCTTCCTTGCACGAAGAACTGCAAACAGAGAACAAGAAGAAGGTGTTTAAAATCCATTGCAAACATTTGGACTTGCCTACCGATGATGACTTTATAAATATCTATACTTCTGTAGCAGAATGTGTTCCTTTACAATCATCTTTCGATTATCTTGACAAGTGTGAGGCATTTATGGTTTCCTTACTCAAACTGAATAAAGACAAAGACTTCTGTGACGAAAATTATCTGGTGAAGCTTCTTTCTCTTACATGGTTACGTCTGTGTGCAAATTCTCGTTTAGGCCTGAAAGTAATAAAGACGATGAAAGCCTCATCTTTGTACGATGAAAGAAATTATACATCAAGAGATTTGGCTATTTTTTATACAAAGTGTACTTTTAGACTCAGATATAAAAAGTCCCTTATTTACAAACTAGTATTTAGATAAAGTGTATGCCTAAATTGAAACAGGTATTACCAATGTTGGTTCCTTTATTGGTAACGTTCTATTATATTTATCCACAGGCTTTGGATGTACGAGGCTCATCTTTCATTTCTCTATCGGGTTTGATCGGACTAGCTATCTATGCCTATCATCGTTTCCCATTTCGGGAAGTTGTATATGTGATGGTTGCCACTTTTGCTTTATTTCTGATTTTTTACACTTCGGTATGGTACAATGGAGTAGATGACGAAGGATTTAGCTTCGACTATGTAAAGAGTAGGATTGCCTGGTTCTTTACAGCATATATTATTATGTTACTTATATTTAAGATACATAAAAAACCTACCCTCAATACAGTTCTCTTATACATCATCGGAGCCATCGCATTACAGTCTCTTTGCGCATTTTTGATGTACATAAGCGATCCTGTTAAAGAATTCCTCATATCTTTACAGATGGAAGGCGGAGAGTACACTGAAGAAATCATGGAGGAAGCCGAAGGGCAACGCCTGTTGGGATATGGCATCGGGTTCTTTGGGGCGGGAGCAATCAGTGGTATTGCCCTTATCTTACTTTCCTATCTCTTTATGAGAATGAAACTGACGACGAAAGAGTTTATTATACTGGCTACATTGTACGTATTCATTTTTTATATCGGTCTGTTTATGGCTCGTACAACGATTGTAGGTATGGCGGTGGGGTTTGCTCTTATTGCGGTATTATATTTGTGGGACAACAGGGCCGTGAAGAAACAAGCGAAAACTTTTTTCATAGCAGCAGCATTCCTCATGGTCGCCGGATATACTTTTGCGATGTTTTACTTTTCGAGCTTTGCTGACTGGGCTTTCGAATTATTTACAAACCTCTTTGTACACGGACGATTAGAAACGAATTCTTCCAGTGGATTATCTCAAATGTTTTTGATACCGACAAAATTCTCAGAACTGATTATAGGAGAAGGGACAGCTACGTTTTTTGGTACCGATGTGGGATATAGCCGACTTTTATTCTTCTCGGGAATAATAGGTACTCTGGGATTTTTCGTATATCAGCTATATATCATAAAACTCAGCTTAACAAAAGACTGGGGTGTTAATATGGTTGCCATATCGATGTTTGTATATACCTTGGCGCTGAATGTAAAAGGACTTATCGACTTAAATCTCATATTATACATCATATTCTTCTATTTTATGTTCTATAAATATTACGTATATATGCCTAAGCTATATACGAAGAGTAAAATAAAAATGAAGCAAAGAGGTATAAGCAAAGAGGTATAAGCAATAAGATATAAAGAAGCAGTAATAGCAAAAACAGAAAAATGAAAGAATGTATTATATTAGCCGGAGGGCTGGGCACCCGTTTACAATCAGTAGTAAGTGATGTTCCGAAATGCATGGCCGAAGTAGCCGAAAAACCATTTTTGAATTACTTGTTCGACTATGCAAAAAATCAGCAATTCGATCATCTGATTCTTTCATTGGGTTATAAATCGGAATTTGTACTACAGTGGCTCGATTGCAAGTCATTCCCTTCCAAGATATCCTATGTTGTAGAAGACTCACCCTTAGGAACAGGCGGGGCAATCAAGTTGGCATTCGACAAAGTGGAAACAGATAAAGCTTTTATCTTCAACGGAGATACCTTCTTTGATGTAGACACTACTCTGCTAACTGAGTTTCATAAAGAAAAGAATGCGATGATATCCTTAGCATTGAAACCTATGACAGATTTCGACCGTTATGGTTCTGTCGATCTGAATGAAGAAGGACGCATCATCCGCTTTAACGAGAAACAGCATTGTGCAAAGGGATTAATCAATGGAGGAGTATACGTAATAAACAAAAACCTGTTCTCAACACTTAGCCTCCCTGAAATATTTTCCTTCGAAAAAGATGTGATGGAAAAGCACATCAACGATATTCCATTCTACGGATGTGTGCAAGATGGTTATTTTATCGACATAGGGATTCCTTCCGACTTTGCGAAGGCGAACCAAGATTTTAAGAACTTGTAAAATTAAGATGGACAAACAAAATTTAGACAAATACAAGTATTTATTTCTTGATAGAGATGGCGTTATTAATGTAGAGCGCCCCAACGATTATGTCAAGAATATATCTGAATTTGTATTTATAGACAAAACTTTACAGGCTATCAAAATGTTATCTTCTAGATTCGAACGTATTTTCATTGTCACCAATCAGCGTGGAGTTGCCCGTGGTAAGATGAGCATATCCGACTTAGAAGAAGTGCATAGCTATATGCTATCTCAGATAGAAGCTTCGGGCGGACATATAGATCGAATATATTATTGTACCGATCTGACATCTGACTCTATAAATAGAAAACCCAACGTGGGAATGGCATTTAAAGCACTCGCTGATTTTCCCGAAACAGAGTTCGAAAAATCAATTATGGTAGGCAATAGCATGTCAGACATTGAATTCGGTAACAAACTGGGAATGTATACAATACTAGTCGGTGATAAATATCTCGAAGATCATAAAATATACAAGAACATTAACGCACATTACAAAAATCTATATAAGTTTGCAGATAGTCTGCTCAAGATATTTTAAAATATCAAGTCATGATAATAAGAAGTAAAGCCCCATTCCGATTAGGATTAGCAGGTGGAGGAACCGATGTATCTCCATACTCGGATTTGTATGGAGGATGCATATTGAATGCAACTATAAATCTGTATGCATTCGCAAATATTGAACCTCGCACCGACAGCAAAATTGTATTCCGTATTCCACAAACAAATGAGGAATATATTTTCGATTCTGCTCTAGAACTACCTATCGCCAACGATAAAGCCGACTTGATGAAAGGCATATACAACAGGGTAATTAAAGACTTTATAAAAAAGCCTTTATCTTTTACACTGACCTGCGCTCTCGAAGTTCCTTTTGGCTCGGGACTAGGAACGTCCTCTACCCTAGCCATTGCTATATTGGGTGCATATACCGAATGGCTCTCTTTGCCTTTGGGCGATTATGATCTGGCATATCTGGCATATCAGATAGAGCGGATAGACCTAAAGCAAGCGGGAGGAAAACAAGATCAGTATGCCGCAGCATTCGGAGGGTTTAACTTTATGGAATTCTATGCAGATGACAAAGTGATTGTAAACCCTCTACGCATTCGCAACGAAATAATCAATGAGCTATCTAACAACTTGTTGCTTTGCTACACCAACTCGAGTAGAAATTCGGGAGATATCATCGAAAAGCAACAAAAGAATGTTAAAGATCATCAAGAAAGGTCAATAGAAGCAATGCATCAGATAAAAAAACAGTCTTATGAAATAAAGGAAGCTATTCTGAAAAATAATCTGGACGAAATAGGAGATGTTTTACATCGGGGATGGACCTACAAACGAGACATGGCGGACGGAATTTCAACCCCACTATTCGAAGAACTATACAATACAGCCATATCCGCAGGAGCCACAGGAGGCAAAATATCGGGGGCCGGAGGTGGAGGATATGTGTTTTTCTATTGTCCGGGCAATACACGTTTTTCCGTAGCTAAAGCTTTACAAGGATTGGACGCGCAGATACAACCATACACCTTTACAAAAAAGGGATTAGAAACCTGGTATACTAAATAAAACTAGATGAAAGTAGCAATTCTGATACGTGTATACGATCGAGTTGAAGATTTGAAACATAATCTTCAGATCATATCTGATACATGGAAAGAAAATGATTATTATACAATTGTTGTCAGCAATGGCAAGAACAATGGTTATGAAATCACTCACGATTCGTTACCGCTCATCGACAAGCTCGTAATACTGGAGGAGAACGCAGGACACAGGCGAGGCAATTCGCAATTACTAATGGAAGGTATTAAATATATTCCATCAGACTGCAAATACACACTTATCCTCGAAGCTGACACATGGATGTATGGTGATCGTATTATCTCTAAATATACAAGCTTGCTTGACAAATCTGATTTTGCAGTTTGGGCCAGTGCCGACTGGTATGACAAATACTATGCCTTAGCGACAGATTTTGCAATTATCAAAACACAATATATTATAAAGAACCCGGGGATCTTTGATTTTGAACTTTTTCCCGAGTGCCATATCTCCAACTTCTTGAAGGATACAAATGCTGGTTATCTCTGGATAAAGGAAAATATGCCGGTGCATGTTCCCAGTTATGTGAAATACAAATACCCTTATATACCAAACATCAAAGAGGGACGTTTTTATGTCTTTCCCAAATCAAAAACAGTTACGCATCATATTGAGTATCTGAAAGGTGGGATGGAGCAAAAAAAACGCTATTTTAATATCATTGCCGACTACAATTATTTCACAGATATAAAAAGTAGTAACAAAAGCTGGAACAGGTTCAAAATGAAATTTTGGATTGGATTGAGTAAATTATTAGTGAAGAGAAGTTGGTATAGTGGCAAAACCTATAAAGATATAGAACAGCAGAATACTTAATATATGATATTCTCTACATACAGTTTTGTATTTATTTATCTACCGCTAGTACTCTTGCTATACTTCGGGATGGCACGTTATGTAAGCCGCAGATTTCAGCAAATATTCTTGATCGTAGCATCACTGATATTTTATGGAGCTATATTTTTTCAGGGATTCGGACATCTCTGGTATATCGCATTGATTATGTCTTCCGTGATAGTCAACTATTCTGTTGCAACCGGCGTGCAGAATATAGCGAAGCCTCCTACACGTAAAATAGTATTTACCATAGGTGTTATATTCAATGTTGTGCTTTTAGGCTATTATAAATATTCCAATTTCTTTTTAGACAATATAAACCATATTTTCGGAACGGAATTTATACTCAAACAGATTATAATACCCTTAGGTATAAGCTTTTTTACATTTCAGCAAATAGTATTTCTGATAAATATATGGAAAAAAGAAAAACGTGTTCCGAATTTTATAGATTACACACAGTTTGTCATCTTTTACCCGTATGTCGTGATGGGACCTATTGTTTTCCTAAAGGATACACTACCCCAGTATCTGGATGAAAAAAATCGCTTTTTCAATACAAAGAACTTCTCAGCCGGACTTTTCATCTTTGTGATCGGTCTTTTCAAGAAAGCAGTAATAGCCGATACGCTCGACAATTTTGTATTTTACTCATACCTATCGCCCGAAAAGCTTGGTTTTGCAACCTCGTGGCTAAGCGCCCTGTCTTATTCGTTTCAGATATATTTCGACTTTAGCGGATATTCCGATATGGCAATAGGATTGGCCAAGATGATGAATATCAACCTTCCGGTCAACTTCTATTCTCCGTACAAATCTGTGAGTATAACTGAGTTTTGGAAGCGGTGGCACATCACATTAGGTCGGTCTCTGGCCGTACTTATATATTATCCGCTGGGAGGAAATCGCAAAGGTATTGCACGTACATGCATCAATCTGTTTGCCGTATTTTTTGTCAGTGGTATTTGGCATGGGGCAGCTTGGACTTTCGTCGTATGGGGCATTGCACACGGAGTAGTACGCATATTTGAAAAGTTATTCATGAAGTATCTGGAGAAGATACCCAACCTCATACGGATATTCTTCACATTTATGTTTGTAAATGCAGCATGGGTACTATTCCGTTCGCCGACATTCGACATAGCGCTGACCATTCTTAAAAATATGTTCGTTCCTGAGAGTTTCAGCTTTAGTGGTATAGCCCACATGGCTTACAACACCAGTATAACATATCCCGACTCTATGGCTGTGATATATGTATTGGCTATCCTGTCTATTTTGACTACATTGGTGTTTTTATATCCTAAGAACAGTATAGATAAGTACAATGAATTCAAACCAACGGTAAAAAATGCGATGGTTATTGCCTTGCTGTTCACGGTATCGGTAATTCACTTTTCGAGGGTAGGTGCGTTTATTTATTTCAACTTCTAGCCTATGAATAAGAAAGAAAATAAAAACTCATTCAAAAAATTCCTTAGCGTATTTGCAATAGCTTCTATTGTAATGCTGCTAGGCGTGGGCTGTCTTACTTATATTGTTGATCCATTTTTCCAGTTCAGAGTCAATGAAGATGGACGCTATTTTCTGAGTCCATGGCTGCAAAATGGAGGACTCGCACGCAACTACGACTATAATACTGTTGTACTTGGATCATCGATGGTGCAGAATTATGATATATCTATTCTCAAAAAGAATAATCCTTCTGTTAAGCCTGTTAAGCTATCAAGCGGAGGAATGAACAACGAAGAAATGAAATATCTATACTCGTTAGTCAAAAAAGATAGCGTAAGATCTTTCATTATAAACTTTGACATTCCGCAGTTTAATCTCGGCTTTGAAGAAGTCCGTTATCCGCGATTCCTATACGAAGACAAACCTATCAATAAGCTACAATATCTATATGGATATGAAGCATGCATACGCTTCTTACCCATCGACCTGATACTACCTCTATATCTGAAAAGTAAGGAACAGATACCCGTAGAGTATATGATGAAAACAGAAATAGATCAAATAGGGAACAACAGTTATTTGAACTATTACAATGCCGATCATGTAAAGAATCTTTACTTAAGTGGACAAACAGTATCAATACAGCGACTGGATGGAATGAAGGAACGCATGCACAGTAAACTTGCTTCATTACTGGAAAATATAGCTATAGGCGATCATAAAGATATTCAGTATACAATTGTTTTGTCTCCATACTCGGCTCTATACTGGTATCATACCAAAGAAAGTGGGTATTACGACCAGTTCATCGATTTCATATATCACCTGCAACAGTCTTTAAAGGCATACAACAATGCCCGAGTGATGTTCTTTTTCAACATGAATGAAATTACCGATCTGAATAACTATTCGGACGTTACACACTTCTCTCCGGCATTGACAGACAAAGTACTCGAAAATATTTATAATCCGGAATATGAACTTAACTCATCCAATATCGATGATAAGATACACCAACTGGATAGTTTAGTGAATATATTTGTAGAACAAAATAAAGATTGGTTACCTAAAAATTGACATAATATGTTTGTAGTTAACGGAAGATACTTGACACAAAAAGCAACAGGCGTACATCGATATGCTTTCGAGATATGTAACAAACTTCATGAAATGGGTGTCGATTTTCATGTAGCTGTACCGAATGAAATCCATCCGGATTATAAGTTCAGTTTCAAGGTGGTGAAATGTGGTTCGTTCAACACACATCTCTGGGAGCAGATATCCCTACCCCGCTATCTGAAGCGTATTGACAGCCCATTACTGATAAGCTTTACAGGCTGTGGCCCACTAAATTATAGCAATCAAATCATGACCATCCACGACGTATCGCATGAGCGTTACCCCGAATGGTTCTCTAAAAATTATTACCGCTTCTATCATTACATGATGCCTCGCATCGGTAAAAAAGCACATGCAGTATTTACCGTAAGTGAATTTTCGAAGAAAGAAATAGTGGATACTCTGGGTATAAATGCCGAAAAGATACATGTAGTACATAGCAACGTACCGTTTCATAATAAGCCAAGTAAGGAGGAAGTATTGAGTTTCACACGCAATCCCGAAGCGGAGAAATATATTCTGGCAGTATCATCGATGGATCCCCGCAAAAACTTTATACGACTTGTAGAAGCTTTTGACAAAATAAAAGACAAGTCGGTGAAACTATATATTATAGGTATGTCGTTCAAAGCATTCAATACGCCTGATCTGCAAAAGCTGATCGGGGAAAATGTCCATCTTCCGGGCTATATACCCGATGAGAAATTACAGACCATGTATCAGAATGCTTTATTATCTGTATACCCCTCGCTATACGAAGGTTTTGGCTTGCCGCCACTAGAATCGATGACATACGGCTGTCCGGCTATCAATTCAGATATACCTGCCTTACGCGAGGTTAGCCAAGATGCGGCATTATACGTAGATCCTTACAATGTAGACGATATTACTCAAAAGATAGAACAGTTGCTGGTTGATGAGCCGCTACGAAAAGAATTACAAGAAAAGGGCTTGCAACAAATAAAAAAATATTCGTGGGACAAGTCAGCCAAGCAAGTTTACGAGTTGGCTCAATTATTTATGTAAATTTTTGATTTGACTCTCTGATTTTATCCTTTACTATTTGTACCAGAGATACAACAAGAAGAATAAGAGAGGCAGCAAAACAAGCGAATCCAAGTACTTTATCCGAATCAAAATTTAGAATGCCTACTGATGTTAATAATAAAGCAGTAGGAATCAATGCGTATGACATTGTAAAAGGCCTGGAAGTTTTCATTATTGGTATTATTTGTGCTTATTTACTTATTAGATGCATAAAAAGCCAGAAAGATGCAAAAATACAGATTATTTAAACAAATTTAACAAGAATTACATCTCGTAAATTATGCTATAGTCTCCAAACAGGTCATTATTATTATAAATAAAACAAATTACGAAAGAAATAGTTCACCTGTGGATCGGGCATTCAAGACATTCGCAAATAAAATTATTCTACAATAAGCTACCATGCCATTCTTTTATCCGCTTTTTTAGAATGTTATCAATACTAAAAACATACCGACAAGAGCCAGACAAAAGAAAATTCAGAGATTTTGGTTCTTTCTATAAAAAGACTATATTTATAAGAACAGAGTGTATCTATAGCTTTATGCTATATCAACCTTAAATACGTATAATATAGGTCAATAAATAAAATCGGATATGTTCATATAGTAATTACAGATTTTGCTTTTTGATTAAAAAGCTCTTGCTTTTACTTTGAAAATACCTTTATTTAACCTACTTTTGCAGGGTAATAGAAAAAAGCGATTACGCATGTTTTTTTTCTATCATAGTCAACGATCAATACATCTAAAATTAACTATTCTAAATAACTAAAAACAGATTTGATTTATGAGTTGGTTACTTAAATCTTCTATTGGCAAGAAGTTGATCATGAGTATCTCAGGTATCGCTCTTGTCTTATTCTTGCTGTTTCACGCGGCGATGAATGTAACGGCGGTGTTTTCGGAAGAGGCCTACAACACCATTTGTGCCCTTCTTGGTGCTAACTGGTATGCTGTGGCAGGTACTGCCGTCTTAGGAGGCCTCGTTGCAGTTCACTTCATTTATGCACTTATCTTAACCCTACAAAATCGCAAAGCTCGCGGTAATGATCGTTATGCAGTAAATGTACGCCCTAAAAACGTGCAATGGGCATCTCAGAACATGTTTGTTTTGGGAGTAATCGTAATTGGATTCCTAGTACTACATTTCAGCCAGTTCTGGTATAAAATGATGTTTGCCGAACTAATGGGACATCATCATGTAGAATTAGGCGATACTACAGTATCTCCACAAGATGGAGCTGCTTTCATCAAATACTATTTCAGCCAAGCATGGGTTGTTGTAGCATATTTGGTATGGTATGTAGCATTATGGTTTCACCTATCTCACGGATTTTGGAGTGCTGTTCATACCATCGGATGGAACAATCGCGTATGGATGAATCGCTGGAAAGTAATTGGACAAGTAGTTGCTACTATTATTTGTCTTGCGTTTGCATTTGTAACTATTTACTTCTACGCAAGAGCTACTTTTTGCCCATTTGTTTAGGCACTGATTATTTTTGTTAATTGATTAAAAGAAAAACAGATATGAGTACTATACTAGATCCAAAAAAAGATTCAAAAATACCTGATGGGCCATTAGCAGACAAGTGGACCAACTATAAAGACCACCAGAAACTGGTGAACCCTGCTAACAAACGTCGCCTTGACGTTATTATCGTGGGTACAGGTCTTGCAGGAGCTTCAGCAGCAGCATCACTTGGTGAGATGGGCTTCAATGTACTGAACTTCTGTATCCAAGACTCTCCTCGCCGTGCACACTCTATCGCAGCACAGGGAGGTATAAATGCAGCAAAAAATTATCAAAACGACGGCGACTCTGTATACCGTCTATTCTATGATACAATCAAAGGTGGTGACTACCGTGCTCGCGAGGCGAATGTATATCGTCTTGCTGAAGTATCGAATAGCATCATCGACCAATGCGTAGCCCAGGGAGTTCCTTTTGCTCGCGAATACGGCGGCTTACTTGACAACCGTTCATTCGGTGGAGCTCAGGTATCTCGTACTTTTTATGCTAAAGGACAAACCGGACAGCAATTGTTATTAGGTGCATACTCGGCTCTAAGCCGTCAGGTGCAAAAGGGAAGCGTGAAGCTTTATACCCGCTACGAAATGGTCGACGTTGTTATGATCGATGGCCGTGCACGTGGTATTATTGCACGCAACCTTGTAACAGGTAAACTAGAACGTTTTGCGGCACATGCTGTAGTAATAGCAACAGGTGGATACGGAAATGCATTTTTCCTTTCTACCAACGCAATGGGTTCTAACGGATCGGCAGCTATCCAAGCATACAAAAAGGGAGCATACTTCGCAAATCCTTGTTATGCTCAAATTCACCCAACATGTATTCCTGTTCATGGAGAGTTCCAATCGAAATTGACATTGATGTCAGAATCTCTTCGTAATGACGGACGTATATGGGTGCCTAAGAAAAAAGAAGATGCCGAAGCAATCCGTACAGGCAAATTGAAACCTACTCAGATTGCAGAAGAAGACAGAGACTATTATTTGGAAAGACGTTATCCTGCTTTCGGTAACCTTGTACCACGCGACGTTGCATCTCGTGCAGCAAAAGAAAGATGTGATGCAGGATATGGAGTAGGATCTACAGGTCTTGCCGTATATCTTGACTTTAGCGATGCTATCAAACGTCTTGGCCGCAACGTAGTTGAAGCTAAATACGGTAACTTGTTCCAGATGTATGACAAAATCGTTGACGAAAACCCATACGAAACACCGATGATGATTTATCCGGCTATCCACTATACAATGGGTGGTATCTGGGTTGATTATGAATTGATGACTTCTATCAAAGGGTTGTTTGCACTGGGAGAAGCTAACTTCTCTGATCACGGAGCAAACCGTCTTGGTGCATCAGCATTGATGCAGGGACTAGCCGATGGTTATTTCGTATTACCATATACTATTCAGAATTATCTTGCCGATCAGATTACTGTACCTCGTTTCAGCACAGACCTTCCTGAATTTGCGGAAGTAGAAAATGAAATCAAAGAGAAGATAGCTAAACTTATGGCTATAAAAGGAAAACGTTCTGTTGACTCTATTCACAAGCAATTGGGTCTTATCATGTGGGATTTTGTAGGTATGGCACGTACAAAAGAATCTCTTGAGAAAGCAATCGAAGAACTGAAAGCTGTCAAAAAAGAATTCTGGTCGAATGTTCTTATACCGGGCGAAGCCAATGACCTGAATACAGAGTTGGAAAAAGCTCTACGCTTGGCAGACTTCATCGAAATCGGTTTATTAATGGCTTATGACGGATTGAATCGTAACGAATCGTGTGGTGGTCACTTCCGTGAAGAATACCAAACTCCTGAAGGGGAAGCGATGCGCGACGATGAAAATTACTCTTATGTTGCATGTTGGAAATATCAGGGCGAAGATTCAGCTCCTGAGCTTGTAAAAGAGCCACTAGACTATGAGTTTATAGTAAGACAACAACGTAATTACAAGGCATAAAATAAACGACAATGGAAAAACTAATAAATATAACATTAAAAGTTTGGCGTCAAAGAGGCCCACAAGTAAAAGGGGCTTTTGAGACATATTCACTTGATGGTATTTCAGTAGACAGTTCATTTCTTGAGATGCTTGATATTCTGAATGAAACCCTTATAAACCAAGGAAAAGAGCCGGTAGTATTTGACCACGACTGTCGTGAAGGTATTTGCGGTATGTGTAGTCTTTACGTAAACGGACATCCACACGGACCGGATGAAGACATTACGANNACAACTTGCCAGTTGCACATGCGTAAATTTAAAGATGGCGAAACTATCACTATCGAGCCATGGCGTTCGGCAGGATTCCCTGTTATTCGCGACTTGATGGTAGATCGTAATGCTTTCGATAAAATCATTCAAGCTGGTGGATATGTAAGTGTAAATACCGGAGGTATACCTGATGCTAATGCTATTCCTATCCCTAAAGTAGATGCTGATGAAGCAATGGATTCGGCTTCTTGTATCGGATGTGGAGCTTGTGTTGCTGCTTGTAAGAACGGTTCGGCTATGCTTTTCCTTTCGGCGAAAGTGAGCCAGTTGGCACTTCTTCCTCAAGGACGTGTAGAAGGAGCTCGCCGTGCTAAAGCAATGGTGGCTAAAATGGACGAACTAGGATTCGGAAACTGTACCAATACAGGTGCATGTGAAGTAGAATGTCCTAAGAACATTTCTATTAGCAATATTGCTCGTCTTAACCGCGAATTCTTATCAGCTAAATTTAAAGACTAATAATCTTTATAAATATATGGAAAGCGACTGCCTCATGGTAGTCGCTTTTTTTGTAATATTGTATGATATAAGTACAAAAAATTATTGTCATCTTTTTGTCATCCTGACAAAGGAAGAATCTCATTACAATAAATAGACAGGATGTTTCGTCACCTCAGATAAGAATATAAAAAGATTCAAATAATATTTACTTATTTATTAAATAGTTGATAAAAATAATGACGGCTTTGTTATCTTACAAGAAACTCTGTGTTACTCTTTT